>JAPPPC010000902.1 GCA_028817685.1 Rhodospirillaceae bacterium | reverse complement strand
GTGCGCGACATCGTGAATTTCTTATCCCCTCCCCCTTGAGGGGGGAGGGTTAGGGTGGGGGTGGAAACGACCCGGCCAAAATTTGATAGGAAGCATCAATCACCTCGCATTCCAACGGTTTGCGCGCGCCGGCGCATCACGCTATCAAAATGCCGGTCGAAGACGGAGCGGGGCGACAGGGTGACGGCGGACAAATCCGGGTGGGTGATCGGCAAGGTATTGGACGCGCAGGTCGCGGCACGCGGCGATGCGCGATTCATCCAGTTCGAGGATGAGCCGGCGCTGACCTTCCGGGAATTCGACCAGCACTGCAACAGGGTCGGTAACGCCTTCGCCGCAATCGGGGTGAGCTTCGACGAGCCCGTCGCGGTGATGCTCAACAACCGGTTGGAGTGCCTGTGGACCTGGATCGGCCTGAGCCGTATCGGCGCGGTGCATGTCGGCATCAACACCGCCTATAAGGGCGCCTTCCTAACCCACGTGCTGACCAACACCGGCGCGCGTTACGGCGTCGTGGAGCGGGAGTTCCTGCCCTGGCTCGCCGATATCGAAGAGACCGCGCCGGACCTCGCCACCGTCTACGTGCCCGGTCCGCCGCTTAGCCCCGACGACATCCCCGCCTTCGCGCGTATCGAAGTCCGCCACTTTGACGAATTGATGGATGCGCCGGACACGGCGATCGCGGGCGATGTCACCTATCGCGACACCGCCATGATCATGTTCACCTCCGGCACCACGGGCCCGTCCAAGGGTGTGCTGATGCCGCACGGCCATCTCTACCTGTTCGGTCTCGGCATGCAGTCGCACATGCGCATGACCGAGGACGACCGCTACTACATCTGCATGCCGCTGTTCCACGCGCAGGGCATATTGATGCAGTTCTTCGCCATCCTAATTGCCGGCGGAAGCGCCGTGTTGGCGAAGCAGTTCCGCGCCACCAGCTGGATCGACGAGGTGCGCCATCACGAGGCGACCCTGACCAACCTGCTCGGCGTGATGAACGATTTCGTACTGCGCCAACCCGCCAAGCCCTCCGACAAAGACAACAAGCTGCGCATGATCAGCGCCGTGCCGGTCACCGAGGAGACCCTGGCCGCGCTGCGCGAGCGCTTCGACGTGCCGAAGTTCAACGAGCTGTTCGGCATGACCGAATGCAATTTGCCGATCATCCGGCCCTACGACGCGCCGGACGAAGCCGGCTGCTCCGGCAAGGTGTGGGACGAGCATTTCGAGGTCATCATCGCCGACCCGGACACGGACGACGAACTGCCCATCGGCGAGGTCGGCGAGATATTGATCCGCCCGAAACAGGCCTACTGCTTCATGCAGGGCTACAACGGGATGGAAGACCGCACGGTTGAGACCTGGCGCAATCTGTGGTTCCATTCCGGCGATGCGGGCCGCATGGATGAGCGCGGCTATGTCTGGTACATCGACCGCATCAAGGACACGATCCGCCGCCGCGGCGAGAACATCTCCTCCTACGAGGTCGAGGCGGTGCTGCTGGAGCACCCGGCGGTCGCGGAGGCCGCCGCGGTCGCGGTGAAGGCGGATGAGGGTGGCGAGGATGAGGTGCTGGCCTGCCTGGTGCTGAAACCGGACGCGGAGCCGCCGGCGCCGGACGCGGTGCTCGATTTCTGCACCCCGCGCATGCCCTATTTCGCCGTGCCGCGCTATGTGGAGTTTCTCGACGACATCCCCAAGACGCCCTCGGCCAAGATCCAGAAGAACAAGCTGCGCGACCGCGGGTTGAGCGCCGCGGTCTGGGACCGGGAGGCGGCGGGCTACAAGGTGAAGCGAACGTGACCGACAAAACTGACTGGTATCCGAAGCGGACCATGGGCCCGCTGCTCGACGAGGCGGCGGCGAAGTGGGGCGACCGCGAGGCCGTCAGCTACAAGGGCATAACCTGGACCTTCGCCGACTGGCAGCGCGAGGCCGACCGTCTGGCCAAGGGGCTGATGGCCTATGGCGTCGAACCGGGCGACCGGGTCGCGGTGTGGATGGTGAACCGGCCGGAATGGCTGTTCATCATGTTCGCCATCGCCAAGGTCGGCGCCTGCATCGTGCCGCTCAACACGCGCTACCGCACCGACGACGTCGCCTACACCTTGGCGCAGTCGCGCAGCGCGCTACTGATCTCGGTCGACAAGTCGGGGCCGGTCGATTACCGCGCCATGCTGGCCGACACGATGCCGGACATCGGCAATGGCAGCGACGGGGCGCTCGAGCTTGAGACCTTCCCGGAGCTGCGCCGCGTGGTCTTCCTCGGCGACGAACGCCTGCCGAACACGACAAGCTGGGACGACATGCTGGCCGCCGGCGCAGCAATCTCCGATGCAGAGCTGCAGGCGCGCGCCGATGCGGTCGATCCGGACTCGCTGCTGATGATCGGCTACACGTCGGGCACGACCGGGCATCCCAAGGGCGTGATGCAGGGCCATATTGTCATCCGCAACGTCCATGAGCGCGCCCAGCTGCTCGGCATGAGCTTCGAGGACGTGCATCTCAACTACCTGCCGATGTTCCACCTGTACGGCTATAGCGAGCTGGCGATGATCTCGGTCATCGCCGGCGCCAAACAGGTGCTGATGGACGCCTTCGACGCGGACGAGGCGCTGGATACCGCCGAGCGCGAGGGCGTCACGATCATGCACGGCTTCGAGGCGCACTGGCTCGATTTGCTGACCGCGCAGGAGAAGCGGCCGCGCAACCTCAAACTCCGCTTCGGCACGCTGCCGTCCGGCGTCGACAGCACCATCCCGATCGCCGACAAGGTGCAGGACGTGTTCGGCCCGACCATCTCCGGCTACGGCATGACGGAGGCCTGGGCCTTCATCACAGTCACAAATCTGGGCCACAGCCGCGAGCAACGCGTGAACGCGTCCGGCTACCCGATGAACGACTACGAGTTCCGCATCATCGATCCGGAAACGGGCCGGGACCAGCCCACGGGCGTCTCCGGCGAAATCCTGATCCGGGGCTATGCGGTGATGAAGGGCTATTGGGACAAGCCCGAGGAAACCGCGGCGGCCATCGACGAAGACGGCTGGCTGCATTCCGGCGATATGGGGTTGTTCCGCGCGGACGGCCACATGGTCTTCCAGGGCCGCTACAAGGACATGCTGAAGGTGGGCGGTGAAAACGTGTCGCCGGCGGAGATGGAGGCCTATCTTCGCGACATGCCGGAAATCCTAGACGCCGCCATCGTCTCCTACCCCGACCCCAGGCTGACGGAAGTCCCGGTCGCCTTCGTCCTGGCCAGCGGCGACGGCGCGGTGGTGCCGGACGAGATCATCGGGCGGTGCAAAGGAAGGGTCGCCAGCTTCAAAATCCCCCGCCACGTGATCGAACTGCCCGAGTTCCCGATGACGCCCTCGGGCAAGGTGCGGAAAATCGAGTTGCGCGCGACGGCGCTGGAGATGTTGGGGGAGCCGGGAGGAAAGCAGGCAGGAAACGACTAGGCCGCCTCCCTAATATACGCCCCTACCACCCGTAATACTGCTTCACCGCCTTCCACGCGATCTTCTGTGCGAACGCCGCCTGGTCTTCCGGCAGGCCGTCGGTGAATTTTGAGCCCTCTGGCGACTTGCCGGTCAGCGCGGCATAGAAGGTGGCGGCGGTAAGGTAGCTGCCCAGATGCGAGGGGTGTTTGCCATCCTTGAAGTAGAGGTCCATGTCCGGGTTCTCGGCGAGGCCGAGGCGGAAGGCGACGCCGACGGGGACCACATAGGCGTTCAGCTCGTTGCCGATCTTGGTGTAAGCGTCCTCGAGCGCTGCCGACATCTCCGGCTTCTTCTTGTAGGCCCAGGTCATGAAGAAGACCGTCCGGGAGCCGGCGCCGCGGATCGTCTTGTCGAGCGCGCGGGCGGCCTCGACGAAGCCATCCTTTTTCTTCGGATTGATCGGCTCGCGGCTCTGGCCCTGCAACACGACCATGCCCCACGGGCCTTTCTTCTTCTTGTGCTTGAAATTCTCGATCATGCCGGCCGCGCCGAGCGCGTGGTTCGAGAGGTAGGAGCCGGAGATCGCCATCATCTTGTAATAGAACTTCTTCTTGTTCGCTTCGTCCAGCGACTGGGACAGCTTGCGCAGCTTCAGATGGAAGGAGTTGTTGTAATAGGTGTAGCTGTTGCCGAGGAAGATCCCGGTCAGCGCCTTCGGTGGTTCCGTCAGCTTGGGCTTCTCCGCGGCCCCGGCCGGCAGCGCGAGCCACACCCAGGCCAGCAGAATGGCGACCCCCTTGGCGATTGGTCCCAGTTTCATGACGACTCCCTCCCTGTCTCTCTGTTCCGTAACAGCTTAGCCGATGGCACGGGCGCCGTCAGCGGCCCGATGATCCCGCCGGCCGCCATGATATCGCGCGCGTCGCCACCACCGGTTCGGGCATACGGGGAATCGCCACTCCTTTCGCACCAACCGTTGGCTTTGCATGTCACTGATCGCTCCGGCTAAGGTGGTGTTCGCATGCCGCAGATCATGATGCGTTTGGCGGTTTGCCCCTGCGACGGCTTGAGACTTCTCCATGAACCGGACACAGCTCCGAAACCTCATCGATTCCGGCCGTGCGATTGCGATGGATTGCTACGCGATCGGCCGAAAGATCGACCCGGAGGACACGCCCGGTCCGCTTTTCCAAACGGACATCCTGAACAAAACGGTGATCCTGAAACGGTATGAGAATACGGGCAAGGCCCGCCTGTCCGATGCGGTTGTCGATACGATCGTCTTTTTCCCCTACGACACCGACAACCCCTACGAGGGCGGGGAATCCGTGAATTTCAGCGCGCCGGGCTTTCAGGAAGCGGTGGGATTCAAAATTGCGAAAACGCACCCCACCCCGGAATTGAAGCAGCAGATTGCGGCGGACACGCGATATCTCGATCTGTTCGATTCGTTACACAGCCTGGACCCGTTCCTGTTCAAGATGAAAGCGGAACAGATCGAAATCCATGAGGACATTCACGAGCTGTATTTCGCGATCTCGAAGGAAGAGTGGGAGCGCATCCGCATCCCGATCCGCGAGAAAATCTCCAAACTGGTGACGAAGGCGCTTGGCGAGGGTGCGGCCGACGAAGACGATGAGGAGACGCTGTCCCGGGAGCAATATGTCGAACGGTTTCTGACCAAGATCTGGGAAGCCAAGGATATCGACGGCATCGAACCGTTCGTCGACGCCATGCAGATTTCCGCCGAAAAAGCGCCCGAGGTGTTCTTCGCCTGGAAGGCGGTCTGCTACTTCCAGGTGCGTTTCAGGGAAATGGAGGCGCGCCTGAGAAAGATGTTCCAGTGGGTCGGCGACGACAGCCTGTGCAGCCCGAGGAACAGCATCGGGCTGCTGCCGGAAGAACAGCGAACCCTGCGCATCCGGCGGCGCCAGATACGCGAACAGATGCGCGACAGCTACGAGGCCTGCAACAAGCTGATCGGCCTGTACGAGCGCAGCTACGACGCCTTCGTGGAGAACGATAATCCGCAAGCCTTCATCGGCTTCCTCGACAATTCGGAGCGGTCCTACCTGACGCTTGCGACCCATGTATCGATCGCAACGCATTGCCTGAACCTCTGGGAGCAGTATATCGATGCGTTCGGTCTTTCATTGCGAAACGAGCAATTCTTCGAGCTGTTCGATGCCCTGGTCATGTTGTGCGGCCACACGCAGTCCGACCCCGATGAGGAAGAAGAAGACGCATACGAAATCGATTGACTTTGAGGGTTCGAATTCGGCGCAACCGGCCCCTCGCAGCGCCAGCGCCCCGAAAGGCATCGCCCATGGCCAAGCGGCCGAAAAAACGCCGATCCGTCGACGAGGTCCTGCAATCCCTCGGCGAATGGCTGTATCCGGACCGGCTGACGCCGTAGAAGATCCATCTGCACAGCCGGGCGAAGGACGGCGACACGCCGCTGCACGCGGCCATCTACCGGGATGATGATTACGGCGCGACGCTGCTGATCGAGGCGGGCGCCGATATCGATGCGGTCGGCAACACCGGCTACACCCCGCTGCACGCCGCCGTTTTCGAAGGCAATGCGGCGCTCGTTGAAGCGCTACTCGAAGCGGGCGCGGACCAGCGGGTACGCTGCCGGGACGGGAAACTAGCCCGCGACCTGATCGCGGAGAGCCGTAACGACATCGCGCGCCTGTTCGGGCGCTTCCCCGCACCGTAAAGGCGTTTTAGCCCCTTAAACCTCCAGCGCCTCATGCGCCGGATTCGGTTCCAGCTCGACGCCGTTCACGGTCATCGCCAGCATCGCGTAGTAGCCGATACAGGTTGTGAGCTGGACATATTCGTCGGCGCCGAGCCGGTCCATGACCGCTTGCGCCAGCCCGTTCTCCACCCGGTTGTTGCGCAGCAGCTGGCGGGTGAAATCGACGATTTGGAGATCTTCGGGCGGGATGCCGTCGGAGCGACCGTCGCGGATCGCGTCGATGGTCGACCGCGGGATGTCGCGTTCGGCGCCGATCACACCCTGGATGCCCCAGACATATTGCGCTTGAAAATGCCGCCCGACCGTGAGCGCCGCCAAAGTGCGGGTGCGCAGTTCGAGCGACCCTTCCCAGCGCACCAAGGTGCCGAGATGCGCCACCCGTTCCGCCCATTCCGGCGCATGCATCCAGACGGAAAACGGGCCGTCCAACGATTTGCGCGTATCGACGATCTTCTCCGCGATCGCGCGGGCCTCGCCGGAAAGTTCGTCGGGGGATTTCAGGACGGGAACGCGGGCCATGGGGTTTCCTCTTCGTTTGATGCAGATTGGCAGTGTCGCCGATCGGCGCAACAGCCGGTTCAGGTGGCCTTTTCGGCAGCTTTCGCCCGATTCTCCGCCACCAGCCGCAGCAGTTCGTCGATATCGGTCGGCTGTTCGTCATATTGCAGCACGTCTTCCGGCACCGTGACCCAGCCCTGCGCGCTGCCGACCCAGATATGCACGTCCGGGCGGATGTCACGCGTGTCCTGCAGAGTGCCCGGCATCAGCTTGGCGAAGCCCGGCGTATAGTCGCCAAGGCCGTAGATGACGTTGCCGCAGGTGGCGCAGCTGTAGCGCGGGTTGGTGCGGCCCGTGTCGGAGATCCGCTCCCAACAGGTGAGGTCACCCTCGACGGTCAAATCGTCGACCGGGATGAACATCCCCATGCCGAAGGCGCTGCCGCTGCGTTTCTGGCAGTTGCCGCAATGACAGACATAGGTCAGTACGGACTCGCTTTTGACCGCGTAGGTCACGGCGCCGCAATTGCAGGCGCCCGTCATCGTGTCAGCCATGTTGAGCGTTCTCCCGGCGGTGAAACTTCTTCCATCCCGGACTATACGAAGGTGTCGGGACCCCGAACAAGCGGGCCCGTTCACGGACCGACACGAAGATGTGCGGTCAAGTGATCCGATTTCGGACGGTGATCACATTGCAAAACCGGCAATTTCCCTAACGTTCGAGAGGCCGGCGCGACCGGCACCACGAACCCGTAAATGAAAGGGGATACTCATGTCTGTTTTCCGAAACAAAGCCGCCCTTCTCGCCGTGCTCGTCACCGCCGTCCTCGGCCTCGGCGCCTGCCAGATGACGTCACTCAGCGCGGAAGATCAGAAAATTTTCCAAGACACCGACAAATAGAGCCCGGGATCGCCGTCATACACCCTCGACGATGACGATGTCGCCGGTCGAGCAGGACCGGCGCAGTTCTTTGAGCGGCGCGTATTCGTCGCTCGTGAACAGACGGCGCGCGGCGTCCATGTCCGGAAATTCGAAAAGGACCAGCCGGCGCGGACGCCAATCGCCTTCCAGCACCTCATGCGCCCCGCCGCGCACGAGATAGGTGCCGCCGAAGGATTCGACCAGCGGCTTCACCTGCTTCATGAATTCGGCGTAGGTGTCCGTGTCGTGGACGTCAACATCATAGATCAAATAGGCGCTCATCGGCTCTCCCCTCCCCGCTGCGCGATTGGACAAGCTGCGCGCCGCGAGGTCAACGAGACGGCGTCGTGATTCTACCGCGCCAGCCGGCCCGGGAACGGCCCGCCGCTGGCGATGTAGACGCCGATTGAGATCAACCCCATCGCAGCCCAGTCGATTGCGGCCGGCCACTCGCCCAGGATCGGGATGGCCAGCAGTGCGGTGATGGCGGGGGCGAGCGACGCGAAGGCGGACCCGTTCGAGGCACCGAGCAGGCGGACCGCGCGGCCGATGCAGAGCAATGAGACCACGGCGACCAGGATCCCATGGACGGCGCCCTGCACCACGAGGTCGCGCCAATCCGCCGCGAACAGGCTGGGTCCGAACAGGACAAAATGCACCGGCAGGTAGGCGATCATCGAACCGACCGCAGCGATCGCGGCGGCATGCAGCGCGCCAATGCGCGCGCGCCGCAGCGCCACGGTGTATCCCGCCCAAAGCCGCCCGGCGCAGATGAACATGGCGTGACCGGTATTCTGCGACGTGCCGATCGTGCCGCCGGCGCCCCAGACGATGCCGAGCACGCCCAATACGATCGCGAAGAGCCCGATCCGCCGGGCGCGGGTGAACGGCTCACCGAGCACGAATACGGCCAGGATCGCGACATACAGGGGGATGAGCGCGGTATAGAGTGAGGCCGCATGCGCGGACGGCGCAAAGAGCAACCCGCCATAGGCCATCAGCACCATCGGCGCACCACCGCCGCACAGGATCGCGGCCAGCCCGGTCCCGCCAAGCCGGTCGACCGCCAAACCTTTCTTCAGGACATACGGCAGCAGAATCGCGCCCGCCACCGCAAAGCGGATGGCCGTGATGTCCCACGGTGTCAGGCTCGTCCTGACCCCAAACCGCACCGCCACCACCCAGGTCGCCCAAATGCTGACCGCCGCCAGCCCGTACAGCGCGCCGCGCACGAATTCCGACGGGGTCGGCTTGGCAACCGAAACATCTGCCACTGAGCGGAGTCTCCGGATCTAGCCCGACTGGCCGTCACGGCAGCCGTTCCGGCGACGGCTGAATTCACCGCAAATGTCGGGGTCCGCTTTGCAACAATCGTCCATGAGAAACCGGATCAGGCTGCGGGTTCCCTGATGATCGACCGCATAGAAGATCTGGCGTTCCTTGCGCCAGCTGCGCAGCAGATCGGCCCGTTCCATCTGCGCCAGATGGCGTGACACGGTCGACAGGTTGGCGCCGAGCCGCCTCGCGATCTCACTCACCGGCAGACCCGCCGGCCCCTGAGCCATCACCAGCCGAAAAGCCGCGAGCCGCGTCTCCTGCCCGAGCGCAAGAAAGGCGCCAATCGCATCATCTGTGTCCATAAATTGTATATATGTACATTTGCACTATTATGCAAATATTAATTGATGAACGATGTCAAAATGAGGGCCGTCCGGAAGTCGAATCGGTGGGGAAAACCTTTCTGACCTGACGAATTCAACCCGTTCTGTAGAACCCGATCGACACGATGCCGATTTCAGCATGTTCCGCGGCCGTGCGATAGGCGTCCGCCTCATCGACCCCTTCGCGGAACGCGGCAAGAGCGTCTGGAGTGTCGCACCAGCGGTTTCCGGCACCGAGTGCGCGGAACGCCGCCGTCGGCTCATAGGCGGAGGTCAGTGTGAGCGGCCAGAT
>JAPPPC010000596.1 GCA_028817685.1 Rhodospirillaceae bacterium | reverse complement strand
AAAGTGGTGATCGGGTAGGGGGCGTGATCGTTTTCCTTGGCCAGTTCGGCCAGTTCGGCCATGCGCTCTGTTTTCAGGTCGAATTGGTTATTGGCCTCGGCCAGCATCGGGATCCAGGCGTCGCCGTAGCGCAGAATTCGCCTGAAGGTGCCGGGTGCGTCTCCGCCGACGAAAATGGGTGGATAGGGCTTCTGCACGGGCTTCGGCCATGACCAGATTGCATCGAACTGGACGAACTCGCCGTCATAGCTCGCTTCCTCTTGGGTCCAGATTGCCTGCATCGCCTCGATCCGCTCACGAACGATCTTCCAGCGGCGGTTCCAGGGCAGGCCGTGATTTTCGTACTCCTCCACGTTCCAGCCGCCGCCGATACCGAAGTCGAAGCGGCCGTTCGATACCTGGTCCAAGCTTGCGACTTCCTTGGCGGTGATGATCGGGTCTCGCTCCGCGACCAGGCAGACGCCGGCGCCGATGCGGATGCGTTTCGTAACCGCCGCGGCCGCTGTCAAAGCGACGAACATATCCAGGTTGTGGGAATAGTCCGGCGGGAGCTCCCCACCGACACGGAACGGCGATTTCCGGCTGGCCGGGATATGCGTGTGGTCCGGAATGAATAGAGCGTCGAAGCCGCGTTCTTCGACAGCGATGGCGAGATCCGCGGCCGGCATCGAATAATCCGTCGCGAACATGCAAATGCCGTATTCCATTACCGCCTCCATTCGTGTCTTCTCTGCCCGACGTTAGGGCAATACAGTGCCGCGTAAAAGCGGCAGTCGGAACAGGGAGGCCTTATGTCCATCATCGCCCAGGATTGGATCGCCCATCATGCGCGGATATCGCCAGCGCAGGAGGCAATCCACGACCTCGCATCCGGACGCCGCTTCACCTATGCCGAGTACGATAAAAGGGTCACCCGTTTGGCCCTGTACCTGCAGTCACTCGGCGTGGGCGAGAGCGATAGGGTCGCAGTGCTGAGCCATAACGATTCCGATGTTTTCGAAATCCAGTTCGCCTGCGCCCGGTTGGGGGCGATCTTTCTGCCGCTGAATTGGCGCCTCGCTGTCGCAGAGCTTGAGTACATATCCAAGGATGCGACGCCGAAGGTCATGCTGTACGGCGTCGAGTTCGCGGAAGATGCCTTGAAGGTGGTTCAACTCGCCGGTATCGAACACAGCGTCGATCTGGCGAATGGTGGCGAGAGCGCTTATGAAGCTGGGATCGCGTCGGCGACCGGCGATCTGCCGCAGCGGACCAACCTCATGAGCGACATTTGGACCGTCATGTACACCTCCGGCACGACGGGACGGCCGAAGGGTGCGAAGATCTCCTATGCGATGTGCGTGTTCAATGCGGTTCACTGCTCCATCGCTGTCGAGCTGATTCAAAGCTCGAAGAATATCGTCTTTCTACCGACCTTTCATACGGGTGGCCTCAACGTCTACGCCAACCCGACTTTCCATACCGGGGGTACGAACGTGGTGATGCGCGTGTTCGACCCGGACGAGTTCTGCGCCTTGCTCAGCGACAAGGAGCTCCACATCACCCACGCGCTGGGAGTGCCGACGAATTTCCTCATGCTCGCCGAAACGGAAGGGTTCAAGGATGCGGATTTCTCGAACATCGTCTGCCTTGGTATCGGCGGGGCGGCGGCGCCGCTGGCGCTGATTGAGCAGTTCGGCGCGAAGGGTTTGAAACTGCAGCAGGGCTGGGGCATGACCGAAACCGGCCCGCTGGGATTGATCCTGAGCGCGGACAAGGCGTTGGAGAAAGTCGGATCGTCAGGGCTACCGCCGCTGTATACGGAGTTGCGCATCGTCGATGACGATGGAAACGACGTAAGGCAGGGTGAGACGGGTGAGCTACTGATCCGCGGACCAAACGTGACTCCCGGCTATTGGAATCGGGAGGCGCTCAATACCGAGATCTTCACCGAGGACGGTTTTTTCCACACCGGCGACGCCGCGCGGCAGGATGCGGACGGTTACTACTTCATCGTCGACCGCTACAAGGACATGTTCATATCCGGTGGCGAGAACGTCTATCCGGTCGAGATCGAGAACGTGATCTACGAGTTGGATGGCGTCTTGGAAAACGCCGTCGTCGGCATCCCGCACGACAAGTGGGGCGAAGTCGGCCGCGCCTACGTGGTCTTGAAGGAGGGCGCCAACCTGGACGAGGGTGCGATCATTGAACACTGCGATGCGCAGCTGGCGCGTTTCAAGG
>JAPPPC010000889.1 GCA_028817685.1 Rhodospirillaceae bacterium | reverse complement strand
GTCGTCTCCAGGTCGAGGAAGATCGCCACCTTCGTCTCGGTGCCGTCGGGTTCGTTGTAGCGGGATTTGGGTTGAAGGTGACGCAGGACACGGTAGTCGCCGGTCGCCTCCAGCGCATCGATCATGTCGTCGTCATTCATCGCAATGGCGCCAGTCTGTGCACCATTTGCTCAACTCGATATCGCTTGACCAGCGACAAAGCCGCCGGAGCATCCAGGTCGGGTCGCACGGATCGCACCGCACGCACGGCTATTTCGGTCTGGCCTATATAGTCCATACCTTCGGAATTAGCGTCCTGGAGGGCTTGCACAATTACGCTCGAAAGGCCCTGAAACTGTTCCATGCAAAGACTGTGCAGCGCTTATTGTTCGGCGTCAATTTCTCCAAGATCCAAGAGGACCAGCCCGATGTCTGGATTTCGCTGTTTCACGCCCGGTTATCCCGCAGGTTCAGACGTGATCGGTACGTCGGTCGGAGGTCTTAAGATGACCCAACCCGGAAGTGCTTTCTACTCCGGCAATCCCGCTTGCCGTAGCGCGTCGCAGCAACGCTCTAGGTGCACCAGATCCTTCCAATAGTTGCATTGGTATCTTACGCCTCCGACGGTCAGCAAAGGTGCTGCGGAGCGGAGTCTTTCGCAGTATCGTTCCGCTGCTTTCTGATCACCGTCGAACCGAGCCATGATCGTCAGACTACGCAGCGCAACCACGGTTGCCATGGCGTCTTCGATAGGCGAAGCCAGCACGCCTTCGGCAGCCTCCTTGGCTTCGCGGTAACGTTCGAGCAGCAGGAACCCTGGAATCAGAGATTTCATAATCCACTGCGGATAATCGGGTTCGTTCTGGATCGCCAAAAGGCAAAGCCGTAAGCCTTCTTCCGGCTGGCCGCTGAACAGCTTAACGAAGCCCATCAGCGCGATTCCTGCGCCGTCGTTACCTGCATGTTGAAGCGCTATTTCCGATCGTATCAAGGCGTCGTCGTGCTTCCGTTCGTACATATCTAGAATAGCGAGCAGGTTATGAATGCGTGGCTCTGTGCCAGCTTCGATCGAGAACACCCGTTGCCTCTCGATGAAATCACGGGCGGTGGCAATTGATTTCTTATGATCGTCGGTAAGCCTAAGAACTATCTTCTGCCAATGCAGCCAGGCCATCCACTGATTACTCACTGCGATATCCGGCTGTTTCCGGTAGACCTCGTTCAGGAGCCGTTCCGCCTCGCGATGGCCCTCAGGGCTGAAGGACTGAAAGTGGCCGCGGGCTATAACGATTTGGCGATAGGTTTCCAGATCGCGCGTGCCTTCCCAAAGGTGCCGCGCATCGCCACCGATTGTCAGCTTGATATCCAATTCGACCCGGATCTGCTGTGCGATCTCATCCTGTAGCTCGAACAGATTTTCCAGTTCGCGGTCATAGCGGTCGGCCCAAAGATGGTTGCCGCCCTCGGCGTCGATCAATTGCGCCGTAATCCGCAGCATTTTACCCGCACGCTGCACGCTGCCTTCTAGCACGTAGTATACACCAAGCTGCGCGGCGACATCCTGAACATGGATGGCCTTACCCTTGTAGGTGAACACAGAATTCCGGGCGATGACGACCAGGTCCGGAGAAGTTGATAGAACGGCGATGATGTTTTCTGTAAGACCATCGCCGATATAGTCCTGCGCCGGGTCGCCGGTGAGGTTGTCGAAAGGCAGCACCGCTATTGAAGGCTTGTCCGGCATAATAAAGGTCATACCCGCCCTATCCGGGGCCTCCTTCTCGGCCGCGGCCGGCGGCGGACTGCCATCGGGCGACCAGTGCCACAGCTGGAGCGGCCGGTCGATATTCTTGACCCGGTAGGCGCCGCCATCCTGCCACTCGATCTCGAGCCGGTCGCGGACCTGCCGGTACGTGTCGTCGGATACGCCCATGCCACCAGGCGTCGCAAGACTTTCCAAACGGGCAGCGATATTGACGCAATCGCCGAGCAGGTCTTCGCCATCGACGACAACATCGCCGACATTGATCCCAACGCGGAACGCGATTTGCCGGTCGGATTCAGCCGTGCTGTTCCGCTTCAACATTTCCGTCTGTATAGCAACCGTGCAACGCACGGCATCGACAGCGCTGGGAAATTCCAGCAACAAGCTGTCGCCCGCGGTATTAGCGATGCGGCCGCCATGTTCAGCGATTAGAGGGTCGATCAGTTCGGCACGATGCCGTCGCAGGTCCCGTAGCGTGC
>JAPPPC010000607.1 GCA_028817685.1 Rhodospirillaceae bacterium | reverse complement strand
TTCCTGTTCTGCAACACCGTCATTCCCGGCATGAAGAAGGCCGGCAGCGGTAAGATCGTCAGCCTTGCCTCGATCGCTGGACGCGGCCTCAGTCTCAACAGTAGCAGCGCTTATGCGGCGGCCAAGGGTGGCATCATCGCGCTGACCCGTAAGTTGGCGCTCGAATTGGGACCGGACGGAATCAATGTCAATGCGATCGCGCCGAGCCTGACCCTGACGGAGCGGTTGATGCCCCATTGGGAGAAACGCAGCGCGGAAAGCCAGGCGGCGGAGATTGAGAAGGTGCCGCTCAAGCGTGTCGCCACGGCACGGGATCAGGCGGGCGTCATCGCCTTTCTGTTGTCGAGCGACGCGGACTTCGTCACCGGACTGACCATCGATGTAACGGGAGGACTGTCATGAGCGACCGCAACGACAAGATCGGATTCATCGGCATGGGCATGATGGGGGGCGGTATGGCCGCCAACTTGCTCAAGGCGAATTTCGAGATGGTCGCCTACGATATCGATCCGGCGAAGAATGAACGGTTCGCCGGTCTCGGCGCGACGATCGCCAACGGGCCGGCCGGCGTTGCGCAGGCCGCTTCGACGGTCATTTGCATTGTCGAGACCTCGGCGCAGGTCCGTGACGTTGTACTGGGCGATGGCGGGATCCTGGACGGTGCGCAGGAGGGCGATACCTTTGTATGCAGCGCCACGGTCGACCCGATCATGGTCAAGGAACTGCACGATTTATTGGCGGAGAAGGGTATTAAGATGCTCGACGCCCCGGTCAGCGGCGGTGTGCCGCGGGCCGAATCCGGTGATCTTTCGATTATCTGCGGCGGCGATGCGGAGGTGGTCGAGGCCTGCCGGCCCTATTTCGACGCGATGTCGGCAAAGGTCTTTCATATGGGAGGCATTGGTCAGGGCCTCGCCATGAAGCTGTGCAACAACATGATCACCCAGGTCACGCGGGTCGTTATCGCCGAGGCGATGGCGTTGGGCGCAAAGGCCGGGCTCGATCCGCAGGAAATGTTCGATGTCATCAGCGTCAGCACCGGCAACAGTGCGACGTTCCAGGCCGCCGCACCACGCATGCTGAGCGGTGATTTCTCGCCTGGCGGCACGGTGGATATCTCCTACAAGGATCAAGAATTGGAGACTGCATTTGCCAAGGCGCTCGGCGTACCGATGTTCATGGCCGCCGCGTCGCAACAGGTCTACCAGATGGGCCGGGCGGCAGGGCTCAACAAAAATGACGGCAGTTCCTTGGTTACGCTTTATGAGGAAATGACCGGCGTAAAGGTGGGCTCACGCGACTAAATCTCGCCCAGAAATTTCGTTTAAAGAGGGCATGGTCAGGCACGGAATCCGTCGTCTTTCGCTGATTTTGTCCTTGCGAGCGCCACAAAGGGCTTGCTTTTCCTAAACTTTTAAATGTTATGTTATAACATAACTTTTTGGGCCGGCCGTGTTTCGCCCTGGCAAAAACGTGGTCGGAAAGGAAGGGAGTCCTATGAAACGCAAGTTACTTTACGCTGTTGCTGCGCCCGCTTTACTGGCATCGGCATCGGCGCACGCGGCTGATTCGAAGGATCTGCAAGCGATCCTGAAAGAGGTTCGCGAGATGAAACAGGCCTATGAAACCCGCATTCAATCGCTCGAGGCCCAAATCAAGACGCTGTCGCAAAAACAGACGAAAGCGCAAGCGAAACAAGCGCCGGCCTCTGGTGGTACAAAGGTGAAAGGTAATGCCTTCAACCCGTCGATCAGCGCGGTCATCGTCGGCACCGCGTCGTCATTTTCACGCGAAGCCTCGGAGTTCGCCGGCTTCGGTGTTGGCGAAGAAGGGGAGCGGGGTGGCGAAGGTCTGTCGCTCGGCGAAACGGAGCTGAATTTCGCCGCCAGTATTGATGATAAGTTCTACGGCAGTGTCACGGCAGCGATCGTGCGCGAGGAAGGCGAAGACAAGGTCGAACTGGAAGAGGCCTATTTCCAAACCCTGCCCGGAGCCGGATTGCCGGATGGTCTCCAGCTGAAGGCGGGTCGCGCCTTCTGGAAACTGGGTTACCTGAACGAGCATCATCAGCATGCCGACGATTTCGCGGACCGGCCCCTGACGCATCGCGTCTTCCTGAACAAATCGTTCAATGATGACGGTGCGGAAGTGTCCTACGTTTTGCCGACGGACATCTACGCGGAACTTGGCGGCGGTGTTTTCCGGGGCGACGATTTCCCGTTTGGCG
>JAPPPC010000721.1 GCA_028817685.1 Rhodospirillaceae bacterium | reverse complement strand
ATCGAAACGCATGCCGATGGGGTGGCGCGTTTGCTCAACCGATTGGAAGGCGCACGCACGGTCTCCTTCGTGACGCACAGCATGGGCGCGCTTGTCTTGCGCTGTCTTCTGGCGGAAAGACGCCCGTGGCAGCGAACGCGCACGACCGGCCGCCTGGTCCTCGTCGCGCCGCCGAACCAGGGCGCCGCCATGGCGGAAATCCTGAGAGACCGCTGGCTCTACAGGACCATGTACGGACCCGCCGGGCAGCAGCTGGTTACGGAAACGGCGCAAAACTTGCCTGGCCTCGCAGAGTTTGACTTCGCGAGCATAGCCGGTGGCCGCGGCCGCGAACGCGGTGTTAACCCGGCGCTCACGGGCGACGATGACGGCACCGTGACAATCGCCGAAACCGCTCTGGCAGGATCGAAGGCAACGCACCTGGTACGCGGTCTGCACGCCGGGCTGGCGAACCATCCGGATACGGTCGGTGCGGTGCTGTCATTCATCGCACACGGCACATTTCCCGAGAGCCAACCCCAAACACTCAGGAGAAACTCATGAAACAGTCTCTGAAATTCAGCGCCCTCGCTCTGACCTTAATCGCAACCGCATCGCTACCTTCTACTGCTTCCGCTGCGGGAATGTCCCAGACCGTTGAGGCTTCACTTGCCGGACCCAGCATCATCCTCTCCGGTATCGGAGTCGCCGTGCACGGCAGCGCCTATACACTGGTCAACGGCGGAAAGCTGGTTGTCGAGTCCGCAAAGCTGGTCGGCGACAAGACGGTTGTCCTGGTCAAGCACGCTTCGACTGGGGCCAAAACGGTTCTTGAGACCAGCGGCAACGCCTTCGGTCGGTTCTCGAAACTAACCGGCCGCACCGTAGAGGCCGTCGCCACATCTGCGGGTACGATCATCGCCGACAGCGCGAAGGTGGTTCTTTTCATTCCGACACAAGCCGGTCGCGCTTTGTTTGAGGCTTCCGAGTATCAGGAGCAATAGCATGCGCCTCAGCCCGGCCCTGCTTCTCGCAGCCGCGTGCCTTACTGTCTTTGCTTCAACCGGTGTTCAGGCAGGACGCGGCTGCGTCGATCACCAGGTGACAAGAACGGAATTGCAATCCGCCCTGCAAGTCGTCGGCGATGTGAGACAGGTCTTGCAGCAACAATCCTCACGGTTCGCATTCATCGCACGGGTCGGCAGCGACATATCCGAGCACGGCTTACGATACACCCATGCCGGATTCGTCAGGAAACGCAACAAAGACGGCGCGTGGGTCGTCGTGCATCAGCTGACCTCGTGCGGTAAGAGCGGCTCGGGTCTGTACGTTCAGGGGCTTGGCACCTTCATGCTGGACGATCCACTGACCCACGATGTTCTGGTCGTCACATTTGGTGAGTCATTGGCGGCCCATGTCGAAGCGGTGTTCAAGGATCGAGCACCGAGAAAGTTCTACGATCCCCGTTACAGTATGATCTCCTACCCCGGTAGTCCGGCGAAGTATCAGAACTCAAATCAATGGGTCCTGGAGTTGATTGCGCTCGCACAGGCTAAAGGTGAGGACAAGACCCTCCGCACGCGCGAAGAGATCCATCGCTATTACCGGCACCGGGGGTTCCGGGGATCGGTTATTCGGATTTCGCCGCTGCGACGCTCGCTGGCCAAATTATCGGCAGCGAACATTCGTTTCGACGACCACCCGCCATCCAGTCATCGCGACGGCCGTTACGAGGTCGTGTCCGTGAAATCGGTCGTCGACTATCTGCGACTCACGGGTGACGCCGCGGAAACCATCACCGTTTCCGGCCCCTATCGCCGGGCGGACCGAGTCCCCGAAACGACGGTAGAATCCCCGAACGGCGACTGATCGCCGAGGAGAACGACATGTCGGAAAGCCAGACCTATCTCTTGACCACAAAGCGGTTCCTGCCGCTGTTCGTCACGCAGGCGCTGGGTGCCTTGAACGACAATCTGTTCAAGAATGCGCTCGCCCTGCTGATCATCTATCGCATCGCGGAAGCGGCGGAGATTGACGGCCAGGTCATGGTGACGGTTGCCGCAGGTCTGTTCATTCTGCCCTTCTTCCTGTTCTCGGCGACCGCCGGTCAAATCGCCGACAAGTTCGAGAAGTCCCGTCTGATCCGGACCATCAAGCTGGCCGAAGTGGCCATCATGGGACTTGGCGCGGCGGGGCTGATCTTCGGCAACGTCACCTACCTGATGTCCGTGCTGTTCCTGATGGGAATGCAGTCCGCCTTCTTCGGGCCGGTCAAATACAGCATCCTGCCGGACCATCTGTCCGAAGACGAGCTTATCGGCGGCAACGGCCTGATCGAGGCCGGGACCTTCATGGCCATCCTGATCGGCACCATCGCGGGTGGCCTGCTGATTCTGCAGGACAGCGGCACCCTCATCGTCGCCGCCGGCGTCGTGCTGGTCGCCCTGGCCGGCCTGGCGAGCAGCTTTGCCATCCCGAACGCCCCCGCCCCGGCGCCGGATATGAAACTCAATCCGAATGTCCTGGCGGAAACCTGGTCGATCGTGCGCAAGGCTCGCGAGCAGCGTGGCATCTTCCTGTCGATCCTCGGCATTTCCTGGTTCTGGCTCGTCGGCGCCACCTTCCTGGCGCAGTTTCCAGCCTTCGCCAAGGACGTGCTGGGCGGCGACGAAACCGTCGTGACCCTGTTCCTGACCCTCTTCTCGGTCGGGATCGGTGTCGGTTCGCTGCTCTGCAACCGTCTGCTCAACGGTGAGGTGACCGCCCGCTATGTGCCGCTCGCCGCGATCGGCATGACCGTCTTTATCGCCGACCTGTTCTTTGCCAGCAACGGACGCGTGCCGGCGGCAGAATTGACCGGCGCGGTATCCGTCGTCAGCACCGCCGCAAACTGGCGGATCGTCTTCGACCTGCTCGCGATCGCCGTCTGCGGCGGCCTCTTCATCGTGCCCCTCTACGCCATCCTGCAGAGCCGCAGCGAAGAAGCGTTCCGCTCGCGGATCATCGCGGCCAACAACATTCTCAACGCCCTGTTCATGGTCGCCGGCGCTGCCGCTGCGGCTCTCCTGCTGACGCTGGGTTTTTCGGTGCCCGCTATCTTCCTGGCGCTGGCGATAGGCAACGGCATCGTCGCGATCTATGTCTGCGGCCTGCTGCCGGACGCCCTGATCAAGGGCCTCGTCATTTCGCTGCTGAAGCTGCTGTACCGGGTCGAGATCAAGGGCATGGAGCATTACGCCCAGGCTGGCAAGCGCGCGGTCATCGTCGTCAATCACATTTCCTTTCTCGACGCGATCATCCTGGCGGCCTTCCTGCCGATCAAACCGATGTTCGCCGTGAACACGCATATCGCCCAACACTGGTGGATGAAACCGCTGCTGCGGTTCGTGGATTTCTTCGCTGTGGACCCAACCAACCCGATGTCGACCAAGGGGCTGATCAAGGCGGTGAAGGAAGACCGGCATTGCGTCATCTTCCCGGAAGGCCGGATCACCGTTACGGGCGCCCTGATGAAAGTCTATGAAGGGCCCGGCATGATCGCCGACAAGGCGGACGCGATGCTGGTGCCGATCCGCATCGACGGTGCGCAATACACCCCCTTTTCGCGCGTGAAGGACAAGGTGCGCATTCGCTGGTTCCCCAAAATCACGATGACCGTTCTGCCGCCGCGCCGTTTCGAGATACCGGCAGAGATTGTCGGGCGCGAGCGCCGCCAGCTCGCCGGCACGAAACTCTACGACGTGATGAGCCAGATGATCTTCGAGACCGAAGATTGCGACCGGACCCTGTTCCAGGCGCTGCTCGACGCGCAGGCGGTTCACGGGCGCAAACACCCGATCGCCGAGGATATTGAGCGCAAGCCCATCGGCTATGGCCGCCTTGTCACCGGCGCTCTCGTGCTGGGCCGCAAGCTGGCCGCGATGACGCCGGCGGACCGGCCGGTCGGATACCTGTTGCCGAACTTCGTCGGCGGCGTGGTGACCTTCTTCGCCCTGCAGGCCTTCGGGCGGGTACCGGCGATGCTGAACTTCTCGACCGGGTCCAAGAACATGCTGGCCGCGCTGACCGCGGCCCAAATCGACACCGTCGTGACGTCGCGCCGGTTCATCGCCCTCGGCAATTTGGAAGAGGCGGTTGCCGCGCTCGCGGAACAGGCGGAGATCATCTATCTGGAGGATCTGCGTCAGGAAATCGGCCTCCTCGACAAGCTGGCCGGGCTGTTTTCGCGGCATTTCGCCCACGCGGTTCATGACGGTCATGCAACGTCACCGGATGAGGCCGCGGTGATCCTGTTCACCTCCGGCTCCGAGGGCACGCCGAAAGGCGTCGTGCTCAGCCACGCCAACCTGCTGGCGAACCGGCATCAACTGGCCGCACGGATCGATTTCAACCCGACGGATATTGTGTTCAACGCACTGCCGATCTTCCACTCCTTCGGCCTGACCGGCGGCACCTTGCTGCCCGTCCTGTCCGGCGTGAAAACCTTTCTCTATCCCTCCCCGCTGCACTACCGGATCGTGCCGGCGCTGGTCTACGACACCAACGCAACGATCATGTTCGGCACCGATACCTTCCTGACCGGCTACGCCAAGGTCGCGCACCCGTACGATTTCTACAGCCTGCGCTACGTGTTCGCCGGCGCGGAGAAAGTGAAGGACGAGACCCGGCGGGTCTGGTCGGACAAGTTCGGCCTGCGCGTTCTGGAAGGCTATGGCGCAACGGAGACCGCGCCGGTCATCGCCGCCAACACCCCGATGCATTACAAGGCCGGCACCGTCGGCCGGACGATGCCCGGCATCACCTGCGAGCTGGAGCCCGTGCCGGGAATCGACGAGGGCGGCAAGCTGGTCGTCACCGGACCGAACGTGATGCTCGGCTATCTGCGCGCGGAGAATCCCGGCGTGCTCGAAGCCACGGAGAACAATCGCTACGACACGGGCGATATCGTCACCATCGACCAAGAAGGCTTCATCACCATTCAAGGCCGCGCCAAGCGCTTCGCCAAGATCGCCGGTGAGATGGTCTCCCTGACCGCGGTCGAGGCACTGGCCGCCGCCGTCTGGCCCGATCATATGCACGCCGCGGTCAGCATTCCCGACGCCCGCAAGGGCGAGCAGATCGTCCTGTTGACCGAGAACCCGGATGCCGACCTCGCGGCACTTTCGGAACAGGCGCGCGCCGAAGGGCTGTCGGAGCTGGCCGTCCCCGCAACCGTTCGGCCGGTCGACGCGATCCCGGTGCTCGGGACCGGCAAGGTGGATTATGTCGGGATCGGCGAGATGATCACCGAGGCCGCATAGGAGACCCACGATGAATACGCTCACGAAACAGCACCGGATCGCGATCCTGCTGGCCTTGTTTGCCGCGGCTGTGATCGGCATGGCCTTCGTGCCGCCGTTCCCGCAAGATCCGCACTACCACCATTTCGCCGACATGCGGCCGCTCTGGGGCATTCCCAACTTCGGCGACGTGGTTTCCAATGCCGCCTTCCTGGTGGTCGGCCTGTTGGGGCTCGCGACCATACTCGGCACACGCCGCCAGGCGATCTTCACGGAAGGTCCGGACGCCGTGCCCTATATAGTCTTCTTTCTCGGTGTCGCCCTGGTCGGAGTCGGGTCCGGCTATTACCACTTGGAACCGACAAGCGCGAGCCTGGTCTGGGACCGGTTGCCGATGACCATCGCCTTCATGGGCCTGTTCAGCGCGATCGTCGCCGACCGAATCGACCGCAATTCAATGCGCTGGCTGCTCCCGATCCTGGTGTTGGCCGGTGCGGCGAGCGTGTTCTACTGGCATTGGTCGGAGACGCAGGGCGCTGGCGATCTGCGCTGGTACGCGATGGTGCAATTCTTTCCGATGCTTCTTCTTCCGTTCATCCTCATCCTGTTCCCCCGCGCGCACTACACGCGCACGGGGCCGCTGCTCGCGGTTTTTCTCACCTATGGCGCCGCATTGGTCCTCGACCGTTTCGACGGACCGGCCCACATTCTGCTCAGCCACACGGCCAGCGGCCACACATTGAAGCACCTGGTCGCAGCGGTGGCGGTTTATCTAGCGCTGAGGATGGTGAAAGGCAGGCCGGAGCGGGCAAGCCGCTAACGGTTCCCAAATTTTGGAATGGGACCGATTTGTTCTAGAATCTCGCCAGCCCTTCGTTAGCGGAAACTGGAAGGAAGTCGCGTGCCCTATAACCGTATCGAGGTAAAACCGCTCTCCGGCACCTGCGGCGCGGAGATTTTCGGGGTTGATCTGTCGGAGGACCTCGGCAACGAGACCTTCGCAGAGGTGCAACGCGCCTTTCACGAGAACCTTGTCATTTTCTTCCGCGACCAGGATATCACCGAGGACCAGCACAAGGCGTTCGGCCGGCGCTTCGGCAGCCTGAACGTGCACCCGCGCTACGTGCCGCTCGACGGCCATCCGGAAATCTTTCCGATCCGCAAGGACCCGGAGGACAAGAAGATTGTCGGCGCGAGCTGGCACCAGGATTTGACCCATCTGGAGAAGCCGCCCCTGGGCTCGATCCTCTACGCGCTGGACGTCCCGCCGGTCGGCGGCGATACCTTGTTCGCCAACCAGTATCTCGCCTATGAGGCGCTGTCGGACGGCATGAAGGATTTGCTCGACGGGCTGGTCGCCGTGCATGACAACCGGATCCAGGCGCCGAGCATCGCGGCCGAACGGAACGCCAATTTCACCAGCAAGGTACGCGACGATCCGGACGAGGAAGACGAGCCCGAGATGGAGCACCCGGTGGTGCGCACCCATCCCGACACCGGCCGCAAAGCGCTGTTCGTCTGCCGCCCGCGCACGCACCGCTTCAAGGGGATGACCGAGGCGGAGAGCAAGCCGCTGCTCGAATACCTGTTCGAGCACAGCCACCGGCCGGAATTCACCTGCCGCTTCCGCTGGGAGAAGGGCTCGATCGCCTTCTGGGACAATCGCTGCGTCATGCACAAGGCGCTGAACGATTATCCCGGCCACAAGCGCTACATGAACCGAGTCACGGTGAACGGGACGCGGCCGGTTTAGCGTCTAACGCGCGGTAACCGCACCTTTGCCCAGCCCAGCGCGGTAACCTGTCCGCGCTGGTCGGTCGCCTGGACGTCGAGTTTGATGCGGCCCATCGCGTCGTCGATCGCCTCGCACTCGGTCACCGTGCCCGTACAATAGGTCACGTCGCCGACCAGGTTGAAGCGGCGAACCTCGCAATAGAGCTCTTCCAGAAACCCGTTGTCGCCGATCCAGTTCGTCAGCATCGTGGCGATCCAGGCGATGCGTTCCGGGCCGTAGTCGTAGGCCTCCGGCACGCCAACGCTGCGCGCCAGCTCACCGTCCCAATGCACCGCCTCGGGCGGTTCGGGCACGCCGTAAGGGTTGGCGATGCCGGCCGCCGGATGGCGGCGCAGATAGTCGTACCAATAGCCATGCGCCTTGACGAACAGCCCGCCCCAGGCCTGCTCGAAACACACCGCCGTCGTCGCCGAATAAGGCCCGCGCACAATGGACGGGATCGTGTCGCCTACGGCGATATCCTCCCAATGCAGCGGTTCTACACCGCGCGGCACCTCCTTTTCGTAGGCATCGAAGACTTCCTCCAGCAACCCGTCCGCCATGGGTTCCGGCCGCAAGGTCTTGTACTTGCCCTTCTTCTTCGCCGTCGTCCGCTCGGTGCGCATGCCCCAGCTTTCCGAATCCGCGATTTCGACCCCATCGCTGGTCACGAAACGGACATTGGAGGTCTGCTTGAACATGCGGCCGGAGAATCGGCTACGCATCTCGTCCAACCCCTGGAAGGTCACCTCGACATCGATGCGCTGGCCCAACCGCAGCGGCTGTTTAAAGCGCCACCAGCTGCCGCCGAACATGGAATGGATACCGGGCAGCCCGCCGCGATAGCCGATCGAGATGCGGCTGAAGGCGTACAGCATGCAGGGCGGCCCGACGATCTCGCCATAGGGGCCCTGCGCCGCGTGCGCGTCGTCGAGATAGAGCGGATTGCGGTCGCCGGTCGCCTGCGCCCAATGGCGGATCGCGTCGCGCGTCACCTCGGTCAGGTGCGGCGGCTCGCTGATCGTCACCCGCTCCCCGATCTTGGCGCGCAGCCGTTCCAGCTCTTCATCGGTGACTCTGCCATCGGCCATTGAACTAATCCTCCGGTGTCTCGATCACGCCGGCATCGCGCAGCGCGTCGATCCGTTCCGGCGCATAGCCCAATATCTCCTGCAGGATATCGCGCGACTGTTCACCCAGCCGCGGCGCGGCACGGACCGGCGCATCCGTAAACCGGTCGAGGAATTTGATCGGCGTGTCGACGATGTCGACCGGCCCGGCCGTCGGATGGTCCGCGGTGCGGAGCAGGTTGCGGGCGGCGACGGCGGGCTGGTGCAGCGCCTCGCCGACGGAATAGACCGGTGCGTGCGGCACGTCGCCTTCATCGAAGATCTCGTGCCACTCCTCCATGGTCTTCGCCGACAGGATCTTGATCACCAGCGGTTCCAAAATGTCCCGATTGGCGTGACGGTCGGCGGTGGTGCGGAACTCCGGCTGCTCGATCAGTTCCGGCCGGCCCACCGCGCGGCAAAAGTTCCGCCAGAAATTGCCGACATGCAGCGCCAGCACGATGTAGCCGCCTTTCACCGGATAGCGGCCATAGGGGACGATCGAATGATGGCTGCTGCCGACCCGGCCCGGGCTTTCGCCGGTGACGATATGGATCTGGCCGAGATAACCGAGCAGACCGATCAGCCCGTCGAGCAGGCTGAGATCGATATCCAACCCCTCCCCCGTGGCGTTGCGGTGCTGCAGCGCCGACAGTACGGCGATCGCGCCCCACAGCCCGCCGCCGACATCGCCCATCGGGATGCCGAGCTTGGTCGGCGGCCCGTCCGTCTCGCCATTGATGCTCATGACGCCGCTCATCGCCTGGGTGACGAGATCGAAGGAGGGTTTGTCGGACATCGGGCCGGACTGACCGAAACCGGTGATCGAACAGATGATCAGCCCCGGATTGTCCTGGCGCAGCCGTTCGCGCCCGAGCCCCAACCGGTCCATTACGCCGGGCCGGAAATTCTCCAGAACGATGTCCGCCTTGGCGGCGAGACCCAGCGCAACCTCGCGCCCCTCGTCGCTCTTGAGGTCGAGTGCGAGGCTCGATTTGTTGCGGTTTATCGCCAGGTAATAATGGCTCTCGCCATTGACATAAGGCGGGATGGAGCGCGTCTGATCGCCACGCTTCAATTCCTCAACCTTCCACACCTCGGCCCCGAGATCGGCAAGGATCATCGAACAAAACGGCCCGGTCAGCACCCGGCTGAGATCGAGCACCCGCACACCCGAAAGAGGACCAGGACGGGCGACCTGTCTTTCCTGAGATTCAGCTTTGGACAACGGCGCAGCCTTTTTGGAAACCGGAAGGAGGGGCGCCGGTATACTAGGCTGCGCTTTCCACCCGTCCAAATAAGTCGACCGTGCTACCGCTCACCATTGCGGTCACTTCCTCCGATACCATAGCATGCGGATATGGTTGGAAGCTGACGGGGCGAGTGCGGCACAGCGCGATGAAAGCGGCGAAGTTCGACTACACGAAAACGAACGATGTGGCCGAAACCCTGTCCGTGCTGACAGCGGAAGACGGCGACAGTA
>JAPPPC010000696.1 GCA_028817685.1 Rhodospirillaceae bacterium | reverse complement strand
TCACCACGCAGAACGGAGTCGAGGCCCCGGAGATCGTCGACAGCGTGATTGGAGCGGGTCGAACCTTGGCCGCGGCGACCTATATCTCGGCGACGATCACTGAGCCTGGCGCGATCCGCCGCAACAACGATTTGACCCACATCGAAATCGGCGAACCAGATGGCCCTGCGAGCGCCCGTGTGGATGCGCTGGTCGAAGTTTTCAAAGCGGCCGGCCTGGATGCGCGCCCGTCGGACGACACGGCGGCGCTGCTGTGGTCAAAATTCGTGCTGCTGGCGGCGAATAGCGGCATGACCTCGCTGATCCATCAGGACACCGGCGTGCTGCGGGGCGATCCGGTGATCCGCGAAGCGCATACGGCGGCACTCGCCGAAGTCGCCGCCGTCGGCCGTGCCCTCGGCGTCAATCTGGCAGATGACATTGAGCAGCGTTGCCTCGATTGGCTGGATCAGAATGCGCCAATAAAACCGTCCCTGCTGGTCGATCTGGAAGCCGGCAAGCGGCTGGAGGTCGGCTGGTTGTCCGGTGCGGTGCACCGTCTTGGGAAAAAGGCGGGCGTGCCGACGCCGACGCACACCGCGATCTACGCGGCCTTGCGGCCGTTTGAGAGTGGGCCATAGATGATCACGTTCTCGAGTTAGCGCCATCCTGCCCCCCTCTCCCCCTGGGAGAGGGTTGGGGTGAGGGAAAACCTGCTCCGTCGCTTCCGCAAAACGAAGTCCCGAGGAGGCGCACCCGTCCTAGAGAAAGTCCCGCAACATCGCGACCAGCGGGACATCCGCCGGCGGCATCGGATAATCCGTAAGTTGCATTGGCCGCACCCAGGCCAACTTCTGGCCCTCCTTCGCCTGCGGAATTCCTTTCCATACGCGGCAGACATAGAGCGGCATCAGCAGATGAAAATCATCATAGGCATGACTGGCGAAGGTCAGCGGGGCCAGGCAGCTCTGCCGTGTGTCGACACCCAGTTCCTCCTGCAGTTCGCGGATCAAGGCCGCGTCAGGAGATTCGCCCGGTTCGACCTTGCCGCCGGGAAATTCCCATAGCCCGGCCATCGACTTGCCTTCCGGCCGCTGCGCGATGAGGATGCGGCCGTCCCGATCGATCAGCGCGACGGCCACCACCAGGACGACGGGCACGTCGCCGCGTTCCGCCTGGCCCGCATCCCAACAGCCGCTCGGCATTGAAGTGATCTCGTTCAGGATCGATAGTCCGCGTTGATGGTGATGTAACCGTGCGTCAGATCGCAAGTCCAAACCCGCGCCTTGCCGCGCCCCAGACCGATATCGATCGCGATATGCACGTTCCGACCCTTCATATGCTCGGCGACCGGGTCTTCGACGTAATCCTCGCGCACGACGCCCCATTCGGTAATCGGCACGCCGCCCATCGAAATAGACAGCTTGTCGCGATCAGCCGGTTCGCCGGTTTTGCCGACCGCCATGACAATCCGACCCCAATTGGCGTCCTCGCCGGCGATCGCGGTCTTCACCAGGGGAGAGTTGGCGACCGTCAGGCCGATCTTTCGCGCCGACGCACTCGATACCGCACCGCTGACATCGATCGTCACCAGCTTCTGCGCGCCCTCCCCGTCGCGGACGACCTGGGTCGCCAAATCGACCAGCAGCTCGTCGAGCGCACGCCGGAAGTCACGAAAATGCGCGTCGCGCGCTGACGTAACCGCGGGATGACGCTTGCCCTTGCCGGTCGCGAAAAGCAACACGGTGTCGCTCGTCGAGGTGTCGCTGTCGACGGTGATGGCGTTGTAGGATTTATCGGCGCCGGACTTGAGAATCGATTGCAACACGCGGGCGGGAATCTTGGCGTCCGTGAACACGAATCCCAGCATCGTCGCCATGTCCGGCGCGATCATCCCGGACCCTTTGGTGAAACCGGCCAGGGTCACCTCGGTATTGCCGATCATCGCGGTGCGCGTTGCCGCTTTCGGAAAGGTGTCCGTGGTCATGATCGCTTCGGCCGCGGCCCGCCAGGATCCCGGCTTCAGGCCGCGCACCATGCCCGGCAGTTTACCGGCGATGTAGTCCGGCGGCACCGGTTCGCCGATCACACCGGTCGACGCGACATAGACTTGATCCTTGGGGCACCCGACAAGCTTCGCCGTCGCCTTCACGGTTTCCGCGACAACCGTGTCGCCGGCCAACCCGGTGAAGGCGTTCGCGTTGCCCGAATTGACGACAATGGCGCGCGCCTGCCCACGCGACAGAATCTTG
>JAPPPC010000552.1 GCA_028817685.1 Rhodospirillaceae bacterium | reverse complement strand
CAGCCGGTCGGTGTAGTCGGCGAGATCCTCCAGGCGCACGGCGCAGTCCTCGATGAAGCTGATCGGTTTTCCGTCGCCCTTCATCGACATCATGATGTTGAGGCCGGATTTGCGGACTTCCCACACGGCCTTCTGTTGTGCGGGTTCGAGCGCCTGGACGACGCCGCCGGGGAAGCCGAGCTCGCCCATGAGGTCCTCCAGCTGGGCCATGCGGCGCACCAGATCGTCGCGATCCTCGCCGGCGAACTCGACCAGCAGGATGGCGGCCGGGTCGCCCTGGATATAAGTCTCGATGGTCTGGCGGAAGATTGGGATGTCGCGGGCCAGGTCGATCATCACCTTGTCGGCCAGCTCGACCGCGGCCGGGCCCAGCTTGACGATGTGCTGGGTGGAGTCCATCGCGGCGTAGAAATCCGGGAAGTGACAGATGCCGAGCAGCTTGTGCGTCGGGATCGGGGTGAGGTCGAGGGCGATCTCGGTGGAGAAGCCGAGCGTGCCTTCGGAGCCGACCAGCAGATGGGCGAGATTGACCGGGGCGTTGCGGCCGTCTGCGACCAGCGCATCGATATTGTAGCCGCCGACCCGGCGCATCAGGTCGGGGAAGCGAGCGGCGATCTCCGCCTTCTCACGGTCGCCGAGCGCCAGCAGGTCGCGGGCCAGAGCCTGGGTCGGGGCGTCGAGGGTGGAAAGGTCCGGGGGCAGGGGGCCGAAATGCATCTTCGTGCCGTCGGCCAGGATGGCCTCGATCTCGGCCACGTTGTCGCGCATGGTGCCGTGCACGATGGAGCGCGCGCCGCAGCTGTTGTTGGCGGTCATGCCGCCGATGGTCGCACGGCTCGAAGTGGAGACGTCGACCGGGAAGGAGAGCCGGTGCGGCGCCAGGGCGTTGTTGAGCTGGTCGAGCACGACGCCGGGCTGCACCGTGACCCGGCGCGCATCCGGATCCAGGTCGACGATATTGTTGAAGTGCTTGCTAACATCGACGACCAGCGCCTCGCCGACGGTCTGGCCGCATTGCGAGGTACCACCGCCGCGCGGCAGGACGGGGACGCCTTCCTTGGCGGCGATCTGGATGGCGCTGTGGATGTCGGCCTCGGTCTTCGGCACCAGCACGCCGATCGGTTCAATCTGGTAGTGCGAGGCGTCTGTTGAGTAGCGGCCGCGGCTGAACGCGTCGAACAGCACGTCTCCCTCTGTCTCGCGCCGCAGCCGGGCGGCCAACGCGGAATCGCCGATCCGGGTCGTCGTGGCGCTGCTCATCGTCTCGCCTCCCATAAACTCAAACGTGATCCAGTCACCTTACAGGATTGTATGCAAAATGAAAGAATAGATTTGGTTTGCGATATGATCTACCGGAAATAAGGGATTGCCGAATTCAAAATTGTATGCAATATGCAATAAATATCGAAATTCAACCCGCCCGATGACGACGGGGCATTTTTTTAGGAGCACGATCATGGCGCGACGCGGCGGACGACACTTTCTGCAGATTCCCGGCCCGACCAACGTGCCGGATCGGATTTTAAGGGCGATAGATAACCCGACAATCGACCATCGCGGTCCCGATTTCGCGGCGCTGGCGCAAGGGGTTCTGCAGGATGTCCGGACCATCTTCAAGACGGAGCAGCCGGTGGTGATCTACACGGCGTCCGGTACCGGCGCGTGGGAGGCGGCCTTGGTCAACGCGCTGTCGCCGGGCGACCGGGTCCTGATGTATGAGACCGGCCAGTTCTCGACCTTGTGGCGCAATCTCGCCGAACGAATCGGACTGAAGCCGCAATTCATCGCGGGCGACTGGCGGCATGGCGCCGACGCAGCGGCGATTCAGGCGGCGCTGGCGAAGGACAGTTCGCACGAGATCAAGGCGGTCTGCGTGGTGCATAACGACACCTCGACGGGGATCACTTCGAACGTGCCAGCGGTGCGCGAGGCGATCGACGCTGCCGGTCACCCGGCGCTGTTGATGGTCGACGTGATTTCTTCTCTTGGTTCGATCGATTACCGGCATGATGAATGGGGCGTCGATGTGACGGTCGGCGGCTCGCAGAAGGGGCTGATGCTGCCACCGGGGCTGAGTTTCAACGCCGTCAGCGTCAAGGCGCGGGTCGCGGCGAAGACGTCGCGGTCGATGCGCTCCTACTGGGACTGGGAGGAGATGATCCAGGCCAATGCCAATGGCGTCTTCCCCTACACGCCTGGTACGAACCTGCTGTTCGGCCTGCGCGAGGCGATCGACATGCTGCACGAGGAAGGGTTGGACAATGTCTTCGCCCGGCACGACCGGCACGCGGAAGCGACGCGCCGCGCGGTCAATGCCTGGGGACTGGAAGTGCTGTGCCAGAACGAGGCGGAATATTCCAGCGCGCTGACCGCCGTTCTGATGCCGGAGGACAACGATGCCGACAATTTTCGTAAGACGGTGCTGGAGAATTTCGACATGTCGCTCGGCAATGGGCTGGGCAAGGTGGCGGGCAAGGTGTTCCGCATCGGTCATCTCGGCGATTTCAACGACCTAATGTTGAGCGGCACCCTCTGCGGCGTCGAGATGGGGCTGGGATTGGCCGGCGTCCCGCACAGCACCGGTGGCGTCGCAGCGGCGATGGATTATCTGATGGCGGGGCGGCAGAGCGCGTAGCCGATCTTGCGGGGCGAGGTTGATCCGGTGTAACGGTATCGGGATACAGCAGCGAAAAAGGAGGGTTGCAAGGCATGGGGATGAAACTTTCGCACGCCTTCATCAATGTTGCGGATCTCGATGCGGTCGTGCCCTTTTACACAGATGTCCTGGGGTTTCATGTCACCGACCGGGGAACGCTCCGGGGTGACACCGAGGCCGTCTTCATGAGCCAGGATCCCGACAACCATCATCAGATCGCGCTGGCCAACACAATGAAGGACGGCGACGGCACACGGAATCTGGCGCATGTCGCGTTTCGTCTCGAGTACCTGGACGAACTGCGCGGCCTGAAGAAGCGATTGGCCTCGGAAGGGGTCGATGTCCGCCGCGAAGTGTCCCACGGCAACGCCTGGTCACTGTACTTCACCGATCCGGAAGGCAATGGCGTCGAGTGCTTCGTCGATACGCCATTCCATGTCCGCCAGCCGCAGGGCAAGCCGACGGATCTCGATCTGGACGACGCGGCGCTGCTGAAGAAGACCGAGGAAGATTTCGGTCAGGAGCCGGAATTCGGCTCCTATACGGAATGGCAGGACGCGTTCCGTAACAAGCTGTCCGGTTAGACCGCGTCCTTTTCCGCACCCGCGAGGATAGCTGCGATCGCGGCCGAGGCGAGGCGCGCTTCCGGCGGGTCCGCACGGCTGGTCAGGATTGCCGGGACCTTGGCGCCGAGCACGATGCCGGCCGCGCAGGCGCTCATGAAATAGACCATCATCTTGAATAGGGCGTTGCCGGTTTCGATGTTCGGTACCAGTAGGATATCGGCATTGCCGGCGACCGGATGGTCGATACTCTTGATTTGCGCGGCGTCCGGCGAGACGGCGTTGTCGAACGCCAGGGGGCCAAATACTTGTGCGTTTTGGAGTTCGGTCGCCGCGCGTTCCGTTAGCGCCGCGGCATCCATGCTGGAGGGCATCCGGACCGTCGCCTCTTCCGTGCCGGACAGGATGGCCACCCGGGGCTTCGCGGTACCTAGATTTTGCGCCAGGTCGACCGCGTTTCGGATCGCTTCGAACTTGGTTTCCAGATCGGGCGCGATATTGACCGCGGCATCGGTGATCAGCAGTGCCTTGTCGTGGTCTGGAACGGTCATGTGGAAGACATGGGTCAACCGCCGGCCGGTGCGTAGACCTGAGTCCCGGTTGAGGATCGCCATCATAAAGGCGTCGGTGTGAACGTGGCCTTTCATCAAGGCAGCCGCATGCCCATCACCGGCGAGCTTTGCTGCCTTCAGCGCAGCCATATCCTCGTCGTCCGCGTGAAGTATTTCGAATGCCCCGATTTCCCACCCGATCTCGTCCGCGGTCCGGGCGATTCCCTCCCGGTTGCCGACAAGAATGGGCGTTATGAGACGTGCTTCCGTCGCCTGTTTCGCGCTCTCCAGGGCCAGTACCGCGCCGGCATTGGCCACAGCGGTTGTGACGGCTGGGTTCCGCTGCGCCCGCGCGAGCAAGGCGGGCGGGCATTCGAACGGCCGCGTGCTCAGCATGTGTCGCTCTCTTCGAACAGGGCGGCGCTTAACCGGGCAGCGGCGTCTCGCATCGCGGGCAGATGGCGCCGGCAATCCTCGACGGTCATGCGCGGAATCGGCGCATGAATGGCCAGGGCGGCGCGCAGCTGGCGCGAATCCGGTCCGACCGCGACCGGGACGGCGACACCCACCAGCCCGACCATGTATTCCTGATTGTTCGTCGCCATATCTTCGCGCCGGATTGCGGCGAGTTCCGCCTCCATCGCCTCCGGATCGGTGATGGTATGTTCGGTAAAGCGTTCCAGAGGCGAGGCGGCGTAGAGACGCTCCCGCGCCCGTTTCGGCATCCGGCTCATGAAGAGTTTCCCCATCGCGACTGCATGCAGCGGCACCCGGCTGCCGACCGTGAAATGCATCCGCAACGGCCAGGTGCTCTCGACCCGGTCGAGATAGACGACATTGTTGCCGTCGAGCACACCCAGATTGCAGGTTTCGCCAGTTTCCTTGGCCAGCCACTCCAGCACGGCGTGACGCGGTGCGCGTTGCGCAGACGCGCTCAACGTGTCGGCCGCCAGGGCGTTGAGCCGCGGGCCGATACCGTAATTCCGGCCGCCGGGCTCGCGGATCAGATAGCCTTCCGCTTCCAGCCGGCCGGCGATCCGATGCACGGTCGGCTTGGGCAGGTCGAGCCGCTCCGCCATGGCGGCCAAGTTGATCGGCCGGCCCTCCGCGATAACGATGTCGAGAAGCGCAAAGGCGCGTTGGATCTGCGATCCCTTGTCACGCGCTTCAGGCGGGTTCTCCGTTGAATTGGTGCTGTCTGGCGCCATGCGCGCATCCTAATCAAGGCGCGGGACGGTGCAAGAGTCCTTCAGGCTTCGCGATGGGCTTTGAGGATGGCTTCGAGTGATCGCTCGATATCCGCATCCGTCGTCGCCCAGCCGCTGACGCTAATCCGCATCGCGGTGCGGTTCCGCCAGACCGTCGCGCCGGCCCAGCACGTCCCGTCTATTTGGACGGCTTCGATGACGCGGTTCGTGCGGTCCGCATCGCCGAACGCGACCACGACCTGGTTCAGTACGACGTCGTTGAGGATTTCGATATTGGCGCGCCGGAGGCTCTCGGCCAGCTGGCCCGCCTGCCGGCAGTTGCGGTCGATCATTTCAGCCAGCCCGGACCGGCCAAGCGATTTCAGAGCGGCCCAGACATCGACGGCACGGGCGCGGCGGGAACTGTCCGGCGAGTAATCGATCTGGTCGCGCTGCCCGCTGGCCAAAAGGTAAGCGCCGCTGATCGACATGGCGCGCCGCAAATTATCCGGCTCGCGCACGAGAGCGACACCGCAATCATAGGGAACGTTGAGCCATTTATGGGCATCGGTTGCCCAGGAATCAGCAGCTTCGAGCCCGGCGGCGAGTGGCGCCAAGGTTTTTGAAGCACGGGCCCACAGACCGAACGCGCCGTCCACATGCACCCAGGCGCCGGCCTTGTGGGCGTGGGCGATGATCTCAGCCGCGGGGTCGAACGCGCCCGAATTTACATTGCCCGCCTGGATGCAGACGATAGCAGGCTTGTCGATCGGCGGCAGGACGTCGGCGCGCATCCGGCCCTGATCGTCGACCGGTACGCGGATAACCCGGTCGCGGCCGAGCCCCAGCATGGATAGTACCTTGAAGATCGTCGCGTGGACTTCGTCTCCGACGATCACATCGATTGGCGGGGCGCCGAACAATCCTTTCTCATCCGCATCCCAACCCGCATCGGCGAGAACCCGCTGCCGCGCGGCGGCGAGGCAGGTGAAGTTCGCCATCGTCGCGCCGGTCACCAGGGTGCCCTCGGCGGTCGGCGACAGGTCGAGCGCCTGCTTGACCCAACGCAGCGCGGAATCTTCGAGCAGTGCGATCGCCGGGGAGCTGACATTGTTGAAGCTGTTCTGGTCCCATGCTGTCGCCAGCCAGTTCGCAGCCACGGCCGCCGGGAGGGCGCCGCCGGTGACGAAGCCGAAATAACGGCCCCCTGCGCTTGCCACGGTGGCCGGGCCCGCGATCTCGTCCAACTGCGCCAGCACCGTTTCCGGTGCGGTTGGGCCTTCCGGCAACGCCGCTTCCAAAAAACTTCGAAGGGTTTCGACCGGTTTGGGCGGTGGAAAGACGGCTCGCTCGTCCAGGGATTCTAGATATTCTGCGGCCCGCGTCGCGGCGTCGGCAAGCAGATCCCGCCGTTTGGTCATGGCCTATCCCGCCAGCGCGCTGATTTCGTCATATAGCGCTTGCGGCAGCGATATACCCTCCCGTTCGGCCTGGGCCCGCAAGGCGAAACGGCGCACGCCCGGGATCCGGGTGCCGTCCTGTGCGAGTATCGCTTCGATCAGGGTTTCCAGCCGGTCGGGGAACGCGCCGCCGGAGAAACGCCCGGCGTCGAGTGCGATGAGGAATTGTCCTGTCCGCGGGGCGGGGCCTTCGGCCTCGAAGAAGCTGCTCGCCTCGTAGCCGAACAGGGAACCCGTCATGGCCGCCGCAAAAAGTTCGACCATCAGAACGAGCTGGGCGCCCTTGCCGTCGCCCATGGGCAGCATGGTGCCGGCCATGGCCGCCTTTGCGTCCGTGGTGGGGTTTCCGTCGGCGTCCAGCGCCCATCCCTCCGGGATGGGGTCTCCCTTTTGGGCCGCGACCATGATCTTGCCCCGTGCGACCTGTGATAAGGACATGTCGATAACCAGCGGCGCGTCGTTGCGCCGCGGTGCGGCAAAGGCGATCGGGTCCGTACCGAACAACGCTTTACTGCCGCCCCAGGGGGCGATCGCTTCCGGTGAATTGGCGAAAAAGAGCCCCACCAGCCCGGCGCGCGCCAACCGTTCGACGGGTTGTCCAGCGGCGCCCGCGTGATGCGAGTTGCCAATGGCCGCCGCGGCGATCCCGGTGTTTTTTACGAGATCGGTAAGCTGCTCCACCGCCAGGTTCATCGCCGGGTACGAAAACCCCTGCTTGGCATCGATACGCCGTGCGGCGGCGCCGACATCCTGGCATTCCGGGGTGGCGTTGCCGTCGACCTTGCCGCTCTTGGCCTGCGCCGCATAAAACGGCACGCGCGACGCCCCATGTCCTTTCAGCCCGTCGGCCTCCGCGGTCACGATGGCGGCGGCGACGTGCGCGGCGTTGCGCGCGCTGGTGCCGTTGGCGGGCAACGCTCGGATCGCCAGGCTTTCCAACTCGGCCAGGGACAGGGTCTTGTCGCTCATCGGGTTTCCTCCAGCACGCGGCGGACATTGGCCGCTGTCATATCGCTTGTCCGCAGATTTGCCTCGTCGGTCAATCCGGCGATGTGCGGCGTCAGGATGAGGTTTGGAACTTTTGCCAGATGCGTGCCGCTTTCCGCCGTCACCGGTTCCGTTTCGAAAACGTCGAGCGCGCCGCCACCCAACCGGCCTTCTTTCAGGGCCTCGGCGAGGGCCACTTCATCGACCACGCCGCCGCGCGCTGCGTTGATCACAATGGCGCCAGGCTTCATGCGTGCGATCGCCGCTGCGTCCAGCAGGTGATGGGTCTCATCGGTTAGCGGCACGTGCAGGCTGATAACGTCGGATTCGGCGATCAGCGTGTCCAGGGATTTGGATTCGGCCATCGCCCAGGCCGGATCGTCGGCCTGAAGTAGCGGGTCGTGGGCTGTAACGGTCACGCCCAGCGGTGCGGCACGGCGGGCGACGTCGCGCCCGATGGCGCCGAACCCTACAAGGCCGAGAACCTTGCCGCTGGCTTCGCGGCCGATCGCCTCGGTGCGCGGCCACGAGCCGGCCAGAACGGCCTCCGTCACGCTATAGGCGGGACTGCGCAGGAGGGTCGTCATTGTGGTGACGACGTATTCCGCAACCGAAACATTGTTCGCGCCAGTAGCAGGGCAGACCGTGATCCCGCGCGCCGCACAGGCGGACATGTCGATATTGTCGAGACCGACACCGAGTCGCCCGACGACCTTGAGGGCGGTTGCGGCTTCCAGCAACGCGCCGCGCACCTGGGTCCGGTTGCGGACGATGAGCGCAGGCGCCTCACCGACAAGGCTGAGAAGCCGCTCCGGTTGGTCGACCAACTGCGGGTCGTAGACGACGTCGAAATCCGCAGAGAGGTCGTCGACAGCGCTCTGGTCGATGAATTCCGTGATGATGATTTCAGCCATCACATCTCCAAGTTTGCATTGGTACGTGCCTGGTCGCGGCTCTATTCGGTCAGGCCGGCGCGCTTCGCGAGATCGCGATATTGCTGTGTCCGCTCCGCGATGAATGCCGGAAGCTTGTCATAGCCTATATCAACCGGCACGAAGCCAAGCGACTGCTTTTTCTGGATGAATGCAGCATCCTTGTTGAGCGTGGCGAAGGTTTTCGAGATCGCTCGCTTGAGCGTTTCCGGTGTGCCGTTGGGCACGGCGATGCCGCGATAGGCGCCGTCGACCATATCGAATTTCAGTTCGCGGAAGGTCGGCGCGTCGGGAATGCTGGGATGCCGTTCTTCCATGGCGACCCCCAGGACCCGGACGTCGGCCTGTTGCTGCAAGGCGACCGTGGTGTAGGCCCATGCGGCGTCAACGGTACCGGATAGCAGTGCCGCGATGGACTCTCCGGTTCCCTTGTACGCACGATATTCGGTTTCGATGCCGGCCAAATTGTCGAACCGGACCTGTGCAAGATGGTTTGCCGTTCCTTTGCCGGAGCCGGACAATAGCACCTGATTTGGTCGCTCCTGCGCGTCCTTGATCAAATCGTCGAGCGTTTCATAGGGCGAGTCGCTGGAAACGATCAGGGCGTTCGGCGTGTAGTGAAACAGGTAAAGCGCGGCAATCTCTTCCGTTTTGTAACGGGCGCCCCGGACGGGTTGAATGATGAGGTGCGGTAGGTTGATGCCGACGATGGTGTTGCCATCGCCCTTCATATTGTTCAATTCCGACCATACGACCGCGCCGCCGCCGCCAGGTTTGTGCGAGATCACCAGGTCATGCCCGGTCAATTGCGTGAACACCGGTTGCTGCAGCCGGGCAGCGATACCGGACTCGCCGCCATAGCCGAAGGGGATGATGTAGTCGACGGGCTGCTGCGGCCATCCGTCCGCCTTGCCCGGCACGCCGGTTATGGCGACACCGAGGAAGGCGATGAACCCAAGGACGATATGGGCCGTACGGATATGCGTCTCTCTTACTCCGGTTCGAGAGAACCTAGCGAAGCGCGTCGATTATGCGCTCCGGTAGAGTTTCGTCATGACAAACTCACGATGACCCAGCGCTTCGGCGCAGGTAAGCCGGCCGTTGCAAGTGCGCATCGTGATGTCGATCAGGCGGTCGCCTGCCTCGTCGAAATTCATCTCGCGGCGCAGGATACCCGATACGTCGAGATCGACATGCTCACCCATCTCGCGCGCCGTCCGCGGGTTCGCGGTCAGCTTGATGACGGGCTCGATCGGGTTGCCGATGACATTGCCCTGTCCTGTCGGGAACAGGTGTACAG
>JAPPPC010000226.1:9066-9644 GCA_028817685.1 Rhodospirillaceae bacterium | reverse complement strand
TCGTCGCGAACAAAATGCCCGAACCGCACAGGGTGCAATAGGCGAGCGAGACCGGCTTGCCGCCGATGACATCGTTGAACATCTCATGCCAGTCGAGAAAGCGCAGCGGATAGGCGCGCGTGTCGCCGTTGATCGAGACGCCGAATACGAGTTCGTCCGGCTTTAAGTAGGCAGCAAGCTCGTCGTCCGGACTGACCAGGTCGGGGTTGGTCAGGGCCGGAATGCCGTCCTTGACCACGCCGCCCCAGGTGATTTCCTCGAGCCGGATCTCGTGCTTGACGCCGCGCTGCAGGAACAGCCGAAATTTGTCATCGATCCGCGCCATCCGGTCGGCGAGAAATCCGTCATGCCCCTCGAAGACGGGGATGTCGGGATTGGCCTCTTGCCACAGCATCCAATCCGACCATTCCGGTCCGGGCTTGGCGCCGGTGATGCGCTCCAACGTCTTGACCACGGCCTTGGTTTCGTAGCTGTAGCGCAAGAACCGGATCAGGCCGGCGACGACGTCCGTCTTGCCGCGCAATTCGATGCGGCGCAGCGCCGCGTCCCGGACCTCAGCCTTCTGATGGAATACCGAC
>JAPPPC010000226.1:0-9056 GCA_028817685.1 Rhodospirillaceae bacterium | reverse complement strand
ATACCGACCGCACCAACACTTCCGCGTCGGACGCGGGGACGTCCTCTTTTGGTTTTTGAGCGAATGCCGGACCTGCCGCCCAAATCGCGGCAATGAGCGAGAGTAACCAAAACCTGCGCAGCATAGAGGGGCTCCGTACGAAGAGAGAGGGCATACCTTACTGGGGTAAGGTGGCGCAGCGCAGCGTTGCGGCAAAGTCACGCCTGTTCACGATACCGCCAAGCGGGGCCGTCAGCTCAGGCTGCCCGGATAGTCCTTCCAGATGCTGGGCGCCAGTTTGAGTGTCGTGTCCTGGGGGTAGGTCTCCTGCCAATAGCGCGCGACGTCGCCCGCCGTCGCGTTCCAGACGCCCGGCAGATCGCCAACCCGTGCCAAGAATTCCTCCAGCAATTTCAATCTATTGCACCATCCGACCGCGTAGGGGTGCAGGGTCATGTTGAAGTAGCGGCCGCGCTTATATTGCGCGTCGAACTCCGCGTTCCAGTTGGCGAACAGCGTGTCGGCGTGCTCCAGCCCGGTCCCCTTCTTCGGGAACATCAGGAAGAACTGGTCGTCGAAATGATAGAAATAGGGCAGGGTCAGGATCGCCCGTTCGCTGTCGAAATCCGTCACCCAGTAATGCGGGATGTCGTCCGACAGCCCGTTGCCCATATAGCGGTAGCCGGCCTCGATCAGCAGATCGTGCGTGTTTTCGCTGACCGTGCCCACCGCGAAGGGGTCGTTCGGCCGGGGCAGGGAGACCCAGCCCTCCGGCCGCTGCCCGGTGAGCCCTTCCAGGATTTCCGTCGTCATTGCCAGCCGCGCGGCCTCTTCGTCACGGCTCAAGGTGCTGACGTCTTCATGCTTCAAGCCTTGTGCCGCGATTTCGTGCCCGTCGTCGCGCAGCGCCTTGACCGCGTCGGGCATGATCCGGGCCATCGCCGCCGGCACGGTGACCGTCGCCGTGATGCCGAAGCGCTTGAGCAGCGCACGAACCTGCGCCAACCCCTCATTCCTCCCGAAGGTGGCGGGAGAATGTCGCAGGTCGGCCGCCGTCAGCCCTTGCGGGCCGCTCGCGAGGCTGAGGTCGAGCATCACCGTCATGCAGACGCGCTTGCCCTCCGGCCAGCGGACCGCATCGTCGAACAGGGTGATTTCGTCGGAGATCGTATAGCCGTCTTTCCAAGGCATTGATCAGCCCTCCTTCGCCGGAAACGCGTCGAGGCAGTAGCGCGCCACCGCCTCGCAGCTCGGAAACCAGACGCCGGGCCTTGTCTTCATGCGCGCGATCAGCCGATCCAGCATCTCGATCCGCATGGCCCGGCCCGACACGAAGGGATGCAGGCAAATATTCAGATAGCCGCCTTGACGGTATTGTTGATCGAACGCGTCCCACCAGAGATCCAGCACCCGGTTCGGGTCGGTGATGCGCTGCGCCGCATTCTCACTGCTCAACCAAGCGAAGCTGAAGAACATCGCGTCGTCGATGGCATAATGGAACGGCAGGTTGATCATGCAGTTCTCACCGTCCGCGTCGCGTTCATAGTAGGGCAGGTGCGCCGCAGAACCGTGCGAGTTGTAGATATAACCTTCCTCGAGCAGCAGTGAATTGGTGTGCCGGCTGCGCGTGCCGACGGGCCGTTTGCCGACGGTCTTTTCCAGTGCCGACGTCGATTTTTGGATGTGATCATGCTCGAGTTGCATGTCCTTCGGGACGTGGTGTTCCCACATATGGTCGGCAATTTCGAAGCCGGCTTTGTGGGCGGCGACCAGCGATTGCGGGTAGAGCTCGCAGATCCGACCGGGCGTGAAGATCGTCGCGGTGACATCGTTGCCGCTGAACAGCTCAATCAAGCGCCAGATGCCGACACGCCCGCCGAATTCGCCTTGCGCGAGCTGCATCGGCGTTTCCTCGAGATAGCGGCGGAACAGCATCGTATCGAAGTCGCAGGTGAAATTGACCGCGATCTGCGTTCCCTCCGGCCAAGCGAAATCTTCGATGAACTCATGCTGCGCGTCATAGGTCTTCGCCGCGGTTTCGAGTTCGTCAAGCTCGCGGGTCAGTTGTTCGGTATCGGTCATGGGGCCCTCCTGCGCGAAGCTTAGGCATGGGCCGGACAACTCGCAATGCCGGAGACCGACCGCTAGGATCAGACCGCTTTTTCACGAAGGGAGTCTCCCATGCAATTCGGCGTCAGCGCCCCATTTCGCGGCCCCTTGGCCCAGCCCGAATCCATTCGCCGCATCGCGGAAAAGGCGGAGGCGTGCGGTTTCGGCTATCTCACCGTATCGGACCATATCGTCATCCCGAAGACGGTCGAACCGAATTACCCGTACAGCGATACGGGCCGCTTCACCTGGCTCGACATCGGCGGTACCGACTGCATGGAGCAGTTCACCCTGATGGCCTGGCTCGCCGCCGCGACCAGCAAGATCCGCATCCTCAGTTCGGTCATCGTCATCCCGCACCGCAGCCCGCTCTTCATGGCGAAGTCCCTGGCGACGATGGACGTACTGTCCGGCGGCCGCATCGCGGTGGGGGTCGGCGCCGGCTGGATGCGCGAGGAGTTCGAAGCGCTGGGCGTGCCCGATTTCGACGCGCGCGGCCGGGTGACGAACGAATATATCGACGCGATGAAGGCGGCCTGGACGCAAGAAGCACCGGCGTATTCCGGCGAATTCGTCGAATTCTCGGAGATCGAAACCGACCCGCGGCCGGTGCAAACCCCGCATCCGCCGATCTGGATCGGCGGTGAGAGCCTGCCGGCCATGCGCCGCGTGGTCAGCCATGGCGACGGCTGGTACCCGTTCGGCAGCAACCCGAAATTCCGCATGGATACGGTGGCGGCCTACACGACGCGGCGCGACCGGCTGTTCGCCTTGGCGGAAGAAGCGGGCCGCGACCCGGCCTCGATCACGCTGTCCTACAATTGCGCCTTCCATAACGAGGCGGAGCAGCAACGTCAGGACGGCACCCGGCTCAGCTTCACCGGCACGCCGGAACAACGCGCCGCCGACATCAAGGCGTTCGGCGATGCGGGGATCAGCATGATGGTCCTGAACCTGACGGCCAACGAGGAAAGCGCCATGCTCGACCGCATGGAAGCCTTCTCGAAAGAAGTGATGCCGCTGGTGGGTTGAGCTTACGTTTGGTGGGTCTATTCAGCTTTCCCTTCACCCCATCCCTGAATGGCCATCAAAGCCATTCAATCCCCAGGGGGGCCTCTGCGGATTAAGACACACGCCATTGTGACGCCCCGGACCATGCTCCGGGGCCTAGCCTCTATACAGAGCGCGCCGTATCCCTGGGTCCCGGCTCTGCGACGCAAAGCGTCTTGGCCGGGACGACACGGGTTGGTTCTTTAAATTCCTGTTTCCCAGGGGCCTCCAGGGAGAGGGTGAGGGGAGAAGGGCGGCGGCTGGAGCCTCTATTCCTCCCCAAGCGACCGGGCGAAGGCCCACAGTTCCGGGTCCTTGTGCAGGCGCAGATTGCGGTGGCCCTTGCCGGTGGTGTCTTCGACCAGGAAGACGTCGCCGGATGTGAAGCGGCGCTTCTCGCCGTCGCTGACCTCGACTTCCGTGTCGCCTTTCAGGAACATCACATACTGCCGCTGCGGCGCGGTGTGCCAGTCGCCGAGCGGTTCGTCGTCGCCGAGCGGCTCCGTGGTGCGGAACATCAGCCCGTAGGCGTCGATCGCCCTTGTGTAATCGGCCTGGCTGCGGAACTCGACCATCGGCTCCTCAATCTCGTCGAAATGGGTTTCGCCGTCGGCGTCCGTGTAGATGCGGGTGATTTTCATGCGGGGCTCCTGCCTTAATCCGATGTCGTGACCGCGACCGCGGTGATTTCGACGCGCGCGTCCGGGTTGTTCAACGCCTTCACGGTGACCAGGGTGGACGCGGGATAGCACGCTTCGCTGAAGAACTCTTTGCGCAGTTCCACGAATGCCGTGTTATCGCTCACCTCGGTGATGTGGACGGTCATGGTGACCACGTCGTCCAGGGTGGCGCCGGCCTCTTCCAACTGCCTGGCCATTTTACGGAACACGCAGCGGACCTGGCCCGCGAAATCGTTGGCCAGCGAGTTTCCGTCTTCGTCCGTGGGCGCCAGGATGCCGGCCAGCCACACGATCCGTCCGCCTTCGGTCACCACGGCGGGCGCGTAGGAGCGCGATTTCTGATAGTCGGACGCGAATTGCTGGCGTTTGATAGCGCGTCCCTTCCGCGGTTATCCGGCGTCTTTCAGCGTGCCCGGCGTCTGTTCGAAGACATAGGCTTCCATCGATTCCTGTGCCTGGGCGCGCAATTCGTGCCATTTCGCCGGGCCGCCGTAATAGGCCAGACTTCCCGGCTCCGCGGTGCCGTCGCCATTGTAGTAAGAAAAACAATCGCGTAGCGGACTGGTCAGGATGTCGGCCTGTTTGCAATGTTCGGCGTATTCGATTTCCGGCTGTTTCTTGGTGTCGACGATGCCGACGCCGCGCTCGCGCATGGTCTTGAGCATCCAGACCACGTAATCCGTGTGCGATTCCAGGCCGCGGATGAAATTGAACTGTCCGCCGCCGCCTTGCGGGCCTGACATGATGAACAGGTTCGGGAAGCCGTGATTGTGGATACCGAGAAAGGTTTTCACGCCTTCGCGCTGCCACTTGTCGCGCAGGGTCTGGCCGCCGCGGCCGGTGACCATGTTGAAAGAGCCGGTGCCCATCCATTGGAAGCCGGTCGCATAGATCAGCACGTCGAGTTCGTATTGCGTGCCGTCATGCACCACGCCTTTTTCGTTGATCTTCTGCACGCCGTGCGGCGCCGTATCGACCAGATGGACATGCGGCTTGTTGAAGGCCGGCAGGAATTCGTCATGGAAGGTCGGACGCTTGCAGCCATAGGGGTAATAGGGCTTGAGCGCGGCGGCCGTCTTCGGGTCCTCGACGATCTCGTCTACCCGGGCACGAATCTGTTCCATGATCCGGAAGTTGGAGTTGAGCTGTTTTTGAATCAGTTCTTCCGGCGAGATCGGTTTGGTGTGTTTCTTGTGCTTCCTGAAGTCTTTCACCTTGCCGGAGAGGAAATCGTCATTGCCTTGCAGTGCGGTGCGGCCCGACGAAATCGTGGCCAGCCGTTCGCGGCGCGCCAGCGCCCAGCCCGGCTCCTGTTTCCATTCCTCGATTTCTTCCTGCGTTGTGGCGCGTTGATCGCGCACATCGATGGAGGACGGGGTGCGTTGGAAAACGTACAGCTCTTTCACCACCTTGGCGATTTCCGGGACGACCTGCACCGATGTGGCGCCGGTGCCGATGATGCCGACCCGCTTGCCCTCCAGATCGACATTGTAGTCCCAGCGCGAGGTGTGGAAGGACTCGCCCTGATAGCTCTCCATGCCATCGATCCGCGCCAGTCGCGGCGTCGTCAGGATGCCGTTGGCCAGCACGACACAGCGCGCCTTCATCGCGTCGCCGCGGTCCGTATGGACCGTCCAGCGCGCGGTCTCCTCGTCCCAGACCGTCCGCTCGACCGTCGTGTGGAAGAGGCAGTGATCGTAGAAGCCGAACTTCGTCGCCATCGCCTGGCTGTATTCGAGGATTTCGAAGCCCGACGCGAACTTCATCGTCGGGAAGTAGCCCATCTCCTCCAGCAGCGGCAGATAGCTGTAGGATTCGACGTCGCAGGCAATACCGGGATAGCGGTTCCAGTACCAGGTGCCGCCGACATCGCCGCCCTTTTCGCAGAATCGGACATCGGTGAAGCCGGCCTCGCGCAGCTTGTACCACAGCAGCATCGCGCCGAACCCGCCGCCGACGACGAGGATGTCGCACTCATCGTCGAGCGACTCCCGTTCCACCGGCGCTTCCGAATAAACATCCTCCAGATACCGGCTGAACTCCCCTTCCATCGCCATATAGTCGGCGGCGCCGCGGCGGGCTTCCTTGAACTCGCGGTAGGTCGCCTGTTCGGCGGCGTTGAACGACGCGCCCGGCGGGGGCGGCGGCAGGGGCGTCAGGTCGTCGTCCTCGATCTCGGAGTAGCCCTTGCCGGCGATCTTCTCCGTCGCCTTGGCGGCACGGGTGTTGAAAATCTTGCGGCCGGTTTGGGGGTCGATGCGGATCGCTGCGGTCATGCTGTACTGCTCTATCGCCGTTTCACCTTGATCTGCCGTCCGAGATTTGCCGGTAACGGCAAGTGCTTATGCGCTTCGTATACGGATTGCACGCGCGCTTGGACCTCGGGCGGGAACGGCGTCACCTTACGGGCCGACAGGTCCACATGCAATGTTATGGCCTCCGCCTCGGCCGCCAGATAGCCCTTTTCGTCGTGATACATCTCCAGCCAGTAATGCACCCGCTTCTCGTCGCACTCGATGACCCGCTGGTGGAACCGCAGCGGATCGCCCTCCATGACCTCCTGCACATAGTGAATGTGGAAGTCGCCGGTGAAGGTGCCGTGCCCCGTGCGGTCGCGATAGGGCTGGTCTATCCCGATATAGCGCATCAGCGCGCCCGACGCCTCGTCGAAGGCGAGCACGTAATAGGCCATGTTCATATGCCCATTGTGGTCGATCCATTCCGGCCGGACGGTCTCGGTGTACTGGTCGAAAGGCACAGGGATATCAACGGTGTCGGGCATGCGGAACTCTCGTGTGGGGGAAGGGGCGGCGGTAGGGGTCAGCCCTGCGCGGCGACAAAATCGGAAATTCGACCGGCGGGTGCAATCAATTTCTCAGCAGCGCCTGGTTGACCTACCAGACCTCACCAAACGGGCGTAATTCGACGCGGAAGGACCAGGTTGAACGGTCCTGGTGGGCTGTTTTGTACATCTCCTCGGCGATCGCAGACGGTTTCGCGAAGAAATCGTCCGGCTTGTCCGCCGCCATCAGCGGGCGGGTTCGCGGGGTGTCGATCGAGGCGTCGATAATGAAATAAGCGACATGGATGCCCTGCGGCCCGAACTCCCGGGCGATCGATTCCGCGAGGATGCGCTGTGCCGCCTTGGTCGAGGCGAAGAAGCCCCAATTGGCCTTGCCACGGGTGGCGGACGTGTTGCCGGTCACGAGGATCGTGCCCTCGCCCGCCTCCAGCATCGACGGGATGGTCTCGCGCGCGAGGTGCAGCAGCGCCGTCGCATTGACGCGGAAGTTCCGTTCCAGATCGTCCGGATCCATCTCCAGGATGCTGCCCCGGGTCGACCGCAGCGCGTTGTGCACCACGATTTTCGGTGCGCCCAACTCCGCCTTGACGCGGGCAACGGTGGCGATCAACGCGTCGATGTCGCCGACATCGCAGGGATAGGCGCTGGCGTCTTCATACCTACCCGCCAACACATCGAGGTTCTCGGCATTGCGGGCCAGCATCGCGACCCGGTAACCGCCCTCGCTGAACCGCTTGGCGATCTCCGCACCCGTGCCATGTTCAGGGCCGACTCCGGTGACGAGGCAAACCGGTTTGCTCATCTTCAACGCTCCTCGAAACGACATAGCGGCGTGCCGCCGCATGATCGGTTTGAGTTTATTGTCTCGCCCCGGACGATCAAAGCTGCGCTCTGCTGATAAAGCTGGGGATTTCCTATCGCTTGCCCGCGACGTTGGTTTTGGCAACGCTGAGGGGCAAGGTCACGGTGAATGTCGTACCGACGTCAATTTCCGTTTCGTAATCTATTTCGCCATTGTGATCGCGGATGATAGCGCGGCAGATACTGAGTCCCAGTCCGCTGCCTTGGCGTTCACGCGAATCCGATTGGTCGGCTTGTGTAAAAGGCGTGTACAATTGTGGTCTGAACTCGAGCGGTATACCCGGACCGTTATCGCGGACAGATATCGTCACCGTGTCGGCGTTCGGCGAGATATCGACGCAGACCGGGCCACCATCGCGGCAAAACTTGGCGGCATTCGAGAAGAGATTGGTCAAGACCTGCGAAATGCGTAGGGAATCGACGTAGACGGTGACGAGGTCCTCGGGTACGGAGTCGAACCGGAATTCCACATCATAGAGAGCGGCATAACCGGAAGCTGCTTCAAGAGAATCATGCACCAGCGCAACCAAGTCGGTGAGCTCGAACGTATAGCCCATATTCCCGGATTCGATTTTCTCAAAATCGAGAATGTCGTCGATTAACCTGCCAAGGCGTTGACAATTGCGATTGCCAATTTCAACAAGATTGCCAACGGTGTCATCGAATTCACACAAAGAGCCGTTCGAGAGGAGACCCAGTACCCCTTGGACTGATGTGAGCGGCGTTCGCAATTCGTGGTTTATGGTTGCGATGAACTCGGACTTTGTCCGGCTTGCCGTCTCGGCAACCTCCCGCGCTTGTTCCGCCGCAATCTTTGAATTCTCCGCCTCAATACGCGCCCGCTGCGCAACCCGCTCGCTCTCCTGCAGCTGGTCATGCGCGTAGGCGTTTTGCAGCGACAAGGCGAAAATCTCGAGCACGGGCAACAGCTGGTTTATCTCGCGCGGACTGAACCCGTCCGCTTTTATGGTGTGAAGCCGAAGAAATCCGATCTCGCCAAGACTGACGGAGAGGTATTGTCCTCTATTGGCGCCGCGCTCAAGAGGGCTGTCATCGTCGCGCACCGCTTTCATCCCGGGAGTAACCGTGAATTTCTCCCGGTCTCCGATGAACCGCACGCTCGGATGATCGGCTGAAACCTTTTGCTGGGACACACGATTTTCGGGCAATGCGGTGACGAGTTGATAGTGTCGCCGATCGCCGGAATCCGTATCCACGATATCTGAGCGGATCCATACGGACCCGAATGACAGGTTCTTCCGAGCGAGGAGAATGCGCAGGAACTGGCGGCTTCGCGCCTCGGCAGATTCGCCGGACGTTCGTCCGACGGACAACGCCAGCTCGAACATCACCAATGAGTCGGCGACGATATCTGTCTTATCGTTCGGCATGAAACAGGCTGGCGGCGATCGTTTTGTTGTGAAATTCGGGGAAACGCTCTCCGTTCGAGGAGATTTCCCCCAAAGCCAAAGCGCCTTCGATCCGGCAGTCTGGATGGCTTGTGCGCAACGCCGTCACGAACGCACCGATTTCCCGTGGAAAATCGTTGCCAAGCAATCGTGCTCGGGAAAAAC
>JAPPPC010000620.1:1176-9646 GCA_028817685.1 Rhodospirillaceae bacterium | reverse complement strand
CCGCGGCGCCACGCGGCTACGCGCTGGTGCTCGACGGGTTCACACCGCAGGACGTGATGGGCATGGAGGAATATCTCGTCGTGTTCCGCGATTACGCGCGCCACCGTCCGGTGCGGGCCAGCGCCCGGCATCACGAATTTTGGTACGAATCCGGCGCGCCGAGCGGGCGTCTATACCGCAATTTGCAAAAAATGTTGGACCATATGGGGCTTCGCGGCCGCGTGGATTTCGCCGGTAACGTGTTCACCATCGCGAAGATCAGTCCCCGCGCTGCCCGTAATTTCGACAAGAGCGATTGGTAGGGGAGGCGGCCATGCGACGGAAACGACGTGTCACTTTTGCTCTATGGCTTGCCGCCATGCTGGCCCCATCCGTGGCGCTGGCAGACTGGATCGACGGCTGGGTTGCCGACCGATTGGCGGAAGAGATCTTGGCCGGTGTGCCGGTAGGCGCTGCTGATGCGGGGCCGCGCATCGCGGTGCAATCTTTTGCGACGGAAAAAACGCCCATTTCACTGACCGCGGCAAACGCGCTCAACGCCTCGTTGCTGTCGGCACTGATTGCAAAGAGCGGCGGCCGTCACACATTTGTCGCCCGTGGCGCGCTGCCGGCGTTGGTGCGCGATGTCTCCGAACGGGCGCGTCCGGGACCGGACGATCCGGTCGAGACGCTGCTGGAAAAGGCGCGGGCCGATATCCTGGTGATCGGGACGTTGCGTCGCGAACGGCAACAGCTGGTCCTGTCCTACAAGGCGGTCGCGACCGGCGACGGCGCCGTTTTGGCCAGCACAAAACCGTATCGGCTAAAACTGCGCGATCAGGATCAGGCGACGCTCGGGCTCGATCAGGCATTGCCGGTTGCCGCGCGGTACCTGTTGCAGCGGATCGATGGCCTGGAAACGATTCAAATCGGCGATATTCGCTATCGCAGCGAGGCTGCGGATACGGCGTTTGCCGCCTATCTGCGGGACCGCGTCGCCGATGAGTTTCGCCGGCAGTCGACCGGCGTGCTGACGGGCGCCGGGGTCCAGGTCGATGTGGCGGATGACGATACGGCCCTGGCGCCCGGCGCCTATCGTCTGATCGGGACTTATTGGCCGCTCGGTGACGCCGTGGAGGTCAGCCTGTCCTTGCGCGGCGTCGACGGTGTCGCGGTCACCTGGCGCGAGAAGGTGCGGCGAGACTCGATCCCGGCGACCCTCGCAATGGGACCGTCCGCCGACCCGGCGCCAACATCAACGCCCGAAATTCTGCCCTGGCAGCGGACGGAGCCGGCACCGCAATTGACCTATGCGACTCCGGTTCGCGGCCGTCCAACCGTGGCGGAGGCGCAGCGTTTGCTGCATGCGCTTGGCTACGATCCGGGACCGGTAAACGGTATCCTGGGGCCGCAGATGCGCCGTGCTATCGCCACGTTCCAGCGCAACAACGGGCTGGGTCAGGACGGCCGCATGACGCGCGATCTGGTCGTCAGCCTGCGCGAGCGGCAGCGTTAGCGGCAAACGGCTCTCTGCCTTTCATAAGCAAGGTGAAACAACGACTTTCGGTGAACGACATGCATGATGGTGCGCAAGGCAACCCGATGACGGAAATCGCCCTGGCGCTCGCCATGGGGTTCTTCAGCATTATGGTGTTGACCATCATTTCGATGGGTGCGGCACCGCAAAAAGGGCAGGCCGTTGCCGCCGCGATGCTGGCACCGTCGTCGAACGAAACCAGCGCCGTCGCGGTCGAATCCGAGGATACGGTCGTCATCTACTATCGGGGACGTTTCCTCGACGCGCAGATGAAACCGGTCGATCCGGCCACAGTAAAGACCCGCGGGCGCCTCATTCTCGCCATCGATCCAGGCCTACCCTTGGGCGAGGCCATGGCCGCACGAGAGAAAGTCGCATCCGACCGTCTGGTCGTCTCGACGCTCAACAAGGAGTGGCTGCGTGCATTGCAGGGGGAAACGCAATGAGACGAAACGGTACGATCGTGATCGACTGGGCACTGCAGCTGGCGGCGTTCCTGGCGGTGCTATTCGTCCTCCATGCGGGCGTCGCGCACGGTGCGATGCCGGCCGAACGCGCCATCATCGCGGAATCGTTGCGGGCAGGCCTGTCGCCGTCGCTGGCACTGGCCGTCGCGGCGGTCCGACCGCGGTCGCCGCAGTGGCGGTCCCCGGCAAAAATTCGGGCTGAGATCCAAGCCTTGCGCCAAGCGGTGGTACGGTTTCCGAAGCAGCTGGACCGAGCGCTGCGTCACTATGGCGGCGATGACCGGTTCGTGGCCGCGGTACGGGGCTGGCAGCACCGGTTCGATGCGGAAGCGCGGGCGACGGCGCAGGCGATTGCCGCAACCGCCGACCGGCCGCACCTCGACGATTTCGCCGACAGCGGATTGGCGGTTCGGGCGCGCCGTGCCGGCCGCCTGTTGGACGATTTCTCACCGGGGCGTGGTTAACGATGATCCGAGTCTTGGAAATACGGGCCCTTAAATTCGCGGTTGTCGCGGCAATCGCTTTTGGCCTGGCCAGCTGCACGACCGATGTGTCGGCGCGCCACGGGCTCGACCGCGCCGCGGTTAAGGAGATGGTCGCGCGCGAAGCCGTCAATATGGGGGTTCCCGTTTCGCTCGCCTTGGCCGTTGCCCACGCGGAATCGAATTTCGATCCCAAAGCGGAGAGCCACAAAGGCGCGCGCGGTGTCATGCAGATCATGCCGGCCACCGCGGCAGGCGAATACGGTATCCGCGCCGACCGTTTGTGGGACCCCCGTCTCAATATCCGGCTTGGTCTGGATTTCTTGGGACGGTTGGTGAAACGCTATCGCGGCAGGGTCGATCTGGCGCTGTCCTACTACAACGGAGGCTCGCGGGTCGGCGTCTGGCCGAATGCCCGAATTATCCCGGCGACCGCCCCCTACGTGACGAAGGTGCGAAAATTGCAGCGCCACTATCGCACCCGGTTGGCGCAAGGCAGGAGGATCTGATGAACGCCGCCGTTGCCGAACGCCTTTTGCTCGAGGCGGACAAGAGCGCCGAATTGGCCAACGCCTTCCGCACGGTCGCGGATGCGGAAGCCGACGGGCAGCCGAAATTCACCGAAGTGATTTGCCGGGATCTCGTACGCACAGTGGTTTGCCGGGTCTACGCGCCGCCATTGCTGGAACTGTGCCATCTGATTCGCGCAGCGGATGCCTGCGCAGGTGGCTATGAAGCGTTCTTCTGGGGCGGCGGCCCCGCACGCGCCGGCGCCTTTCGCGGTTATGCGGAGCGGAACCTGGTATCGCTACCGGGGATCGCGGCGGCGAAGACCGGATTGAAGCTCGACTACCCCGACGGGACGTTCACCGTTACCTACAGCCGCATGCCATTCCTATCGGCCATGCTCGAATTTCTCGTCACGGTGATCGGCTATCGTGCAGTCGACGACGTGATCGAGCCGCTGCGCGCCAGGGATGCGACGGGCAAACAGGTCAGCAGCGCGGCCAAGGAATTGGCTTCGCAGCTCTACGCCTATCTGAAGGAACATTTGTCCAGCGCGCAGAGTCAGCGCAAGTTCCGGCGCCTGATCGCATTTCTCGACCGCGCGGCGGACGACTCGCCCGACGCGATTGACGATGCACTCATCCTGGACTTTTGGCTCGAAGAATCCGCTAGCGACGAAGGCGCGGATTTTAAGACCTATCGCGCCGTCTATCTCGCTTTTCTGCGCTTTATACAGGCCCTGGCCGCAGCACAGGACCGAGATGGTCTGGAGAATGTCAAAGTGTTGGGCACGGACCGCTCCGCCGGCGAGGTCGATCCCCACGCGCTGGAATATGGTTTGGAGACGGTCAGCGAGACCGAAAACCCGCTCGACAAGCTGGCTGATGATCCCTGCAGCGCGGTGCGTTTCCTGACCAAGACGGAAGCGCGATCACTCGAACTACTCGTTGAATCGGATACGGTCGCCGACCGTCTGCCATTGTCGGTGTTGCGGTGCGAGGTATTCGGTGCGGCGCAGGCACGCATTACGCAGGGATTGCGCCGCCGGTTGGCACCGGATGCCTTTCTGGCACTGATCGACGATAGTGTTGCGCAGGACTACGCTGAATGCCGTGCTCGTTTCTCTGCGCTCGCAGAGCATGTGGAGCGGAGCCTGTTGGCCAGTTTTCATGCGCTGGCGGAAGCGGGGCGGACCGAGGCGATCACAGTCCTGTTGCGCTTGCGGCCGGATCTCGATTACAGCCCCCTCGCGGCGCACTTTGCCGTCACCGAGCCCGAGGACGACAACGTCATACCCTTCGCGCCGCACGGCGTCGCGGCCCGGTTCGCGACCCTTCTCGCAGCGACGGATTCACTCACGGAACCGCTGCGAAACTTCGTCACGGATGCAAAGACGGCGTATGCCGGTCTGTCGCGGCAGGGATTCCGCGACCGCGATATGGCCGATCCTGCGATCGCCGACGGTTTTGCAGCCGGTGAAGCGCCGCTGTTTGCGCTCCGCACTCGCCTCTTAGCATTTGGTCAAGTGCTGGCCCGCGCCGGCGGTGACGATGCGGCTTATGGGTCCCAGTTCGAGCGGGATCGAAACCTCTTCCTTCGCCAATTTCACGTCTTGTACGGAGGAGACATATGACATCCGGTTGGAGTAGCCTTGATCGACAGCAACAGGAGGCCGCGGCCCGCATGTTCGAGGCGCTGGATATGATCGATACGGCGATTGAACCGGTCGCGACGCCACGCCGGATCGGATTTTCCGATCTCTATGCGTTTGCGAACGATCCCGATCGAGACATGGCGCCGGAATTGGCTGAAGCACTGGCCGGGGACGAGGCGTTGGAAGCAGACTTAATCCGTCTCCTCGACCGCACCGCCATCTACCGTTTCCCGAAGGTGGCCGCGGCGAGCAGCGGTCCGGCGTTACGGCGCGATGGCGACCTATATCGAATTTCCCTTCGGCCCTCGCGCGCGGAGCCGACGCAGATCTACGTCATTATCGAGCTCGCCGATTTGGAGATGCCGCCGCCGGCCTTGATCTACGTATGCCGGCCCGGCCGGCCTTGTCATAAGCATCGGCTGCCGGTGGCGCATGACGGGACGATCCAGATCCTCGCCGATTTGGGTTCCCCTCTGGTCGAGGCGCTGCGTGACGGACAGGCGGAGGTGTATCTGCGTTGACGGCAATCCGCGTCTTCATCCTGACCACTGATGGGCCGGTCGAAATTCAACGAATCACGGAAGAAGATCCGGGCGTCAAATCGGTCATCTGCCTCGACGGAAAGGCGGTCGCGTTGCCGGTCAGCCCGGCCTACGAAGCATTCGTGCGGTCGCCGACGGGCGTAATCGAAAGCTGCTTCGGACACCCGGCCTATCGGCTCGACGTCTCCGGCCGCATTTCGGAAGGATTGAGCTGGCAGTTCGGCGTTTTCCTGGCGCACGCACTCCATAAAGCCGGGCGACTCGACGGTTCGGCGGCGGACGTCGCGGTGTTGACGACGGGAGAAATCGACCGGGACCTCAACGTACTTTCCGTCGATGCGGTTGCGGAAAAGCTGATGCTCGCCCAACCGCTGCTCGATTCGCTGGTCGCCGACGGCGTCGCGACGACGATTCTGGTGCCGCAAGACAACGCTGAGGCGGCAGCCGACGGCAGCTCTCTCGCTCCTGTCGCGAGCGTGGCGCAGGCTTTCACATTGCTCGGGCTCGATTTGCCCGAGAAAACCGTTCCGGTACAGGTCGCTACCGCCTCGGATAGACCGCGCAGCAGTGCCGTTCCGATATTGACGATTGCCGCGCTGCTCATTGCCGGTATCGGTGCCGCCTGGTGGCTGGTGGAACGCGACCGGAAACCGGTCGTTGCATCATCGGCGCAGGCGGAGGCGACAACAGTGGCCGCAGTCGTGCCGACCGTCGAAACGCCTGCCGTAAAACCGGCGCCGGTATCGGCGTCGCCCCAGTTGTTGACGACGCTCGTGGAACGCCGCGCCCCGCCCGGCAAGAGCTGCGCCGCTGTCCATTTCGACGCCGCCGCGCCTCGTATCGTCGAGAGGTCGGTTGCGAACAGCGGGCAGTTTGCTGAAACGCCGCTGCGTGGCCTCTGTGGCCTCGTCTATCGCGTTACCAATAAGGGGCCGGCTATCGACCTTACTGTACTTGCAGCCCGGGCCCAGCGCGGTGCCGAGACGGTTCGGACGAAGGTATTCTTGCGTAACCAGCGGCTGGCCCAGGGCGAACGTGCTGAACTGGAGGTGAAGCCGCCGCGCGTGCAGGCACCGGTCCGGCTCCAGTTTCTGCTTCTGGCCGCGACCGATCTGGCTTCGCGGCGACCGGAGGCGCAGCGGCGTGTTCCAAAGGAACTGCCGATCGAGCGCTGGCGCGCCACACCGGCGAAGGTCGCTGCGTACGGATATTCAGTGTTTACGGTGTCGCACCCGCTGACCCCTTAGGGAGGACTCGGTAGTGCAGGCGCCTTGGCGCCAATGTACGGCGACAGGCCTACTCTCGAGTCAACCGCTCCAAGTCGGCGATGGCGAGAAGTAGGATATCCTCGTCATAGACATTTTCCCGGCCGGCCATCATCGACGCCGCGACCGTGCGAAGCTTTACCAGAACACCGTCAAAGGAACTGGCCGGCGTATCCGCAAGCTGGCGCATTGCGGGATGCCATCTTTCGCTGAAATTTGCGAATGAATCGTCGATCGTATCGGGGCATTCGCCGGTTTCGGCGAGCCGCATTTGCGCCTCCGCGAGGCGGTGCCGTTCTTCGGCAAGTGCTGTGAGATCGTCGTCCATTACCAAAACAGGATCGTCCATCAAAGCCTCCCCCTGATGTCGCATCTGCCGGCAGTGTCGACAAACATGGTTAATTTTTCGTTATCATTCCGCAATCAAGGCGTTTGAAAAGCCGTTCCGGCAAAAAAATTGACGATCGCCGCATCAATTCGTCCCACGCCCTTCCATAGCTGGTTCAGGCAACCAGAAAAGGACGTGGACCATGACTTGCAGCAAGACCATACGCCGGCTGATCCCGCGTGTCGGTGCGTTGGCGCTGGCGATGTTCGGGCTGGCGGCGTGCGTAACGAACGGCGCCACGACAGCCTATGAGGGGATCGGCTTCCGCGAAGCGCGGTTCAACGAAATCTCCGCCATGCGGACTTACCGCGCCTGCCGCGACGAAGCGGTCGCGCTGGACGAGCAAGCGCGTGCGGACGGCTCGCGTGGGCGCTATCTGGCGAGCGCGCAGCTGTTGGAGAAATGCGAATCCGAGCTTGGTGCCGAAGGGCGCGGCGTGGCTGTCGACGAGCGGATGCGGGCCTATGCGCTCAGCGTGCAGAACTACTTCAAGGCGGGTGACATGGATAAATCGCGCGCCAACCTCGCCCGCTTCCGTCAGGCATTTCCGGAGAACGACCTGTACTACGCCGATGGGTCGTCCTTCACCGAAACCATGGAGCTGCTGCTGGGTCAGCGCGACCTCCAGGGGAACTTCGCCTTGCTGAACGTCAATGACGAGCTGAAGGACGAAGTGCTCCGCATCGACTATTGGCGCCGAAACTAGCGGCTGGAAAGGAAAGTGGCCATGCAATCCAAGAAACCCTTAACGCTTCTGGCGCCGATGTTTCTGGCTGGGACGATAATCGTGTCGGCGCCGTCCTGGGCCGCGGTCGAGAACGACAGCTGGAACCCGGTGGTGAGCGAGCGGTTGATCAAGCTGCCGGCGAACTACCTCAAGAAGGCGGTCGATCATGATTTTTCTAAATCGGCCTTGGCCGCCGCAATCGCCGACAATCGCGAGCTGACAAAGCTTAAGACCCTGACCCTGCAGGATCTGCAATCCGCTATTGAAGGCGCAGAAGGTGAACTGCGGATCGAATTGCGGCACCAGTTCCTGGCCGAGAAGCGCGCCTATCTGGAATTGGTCGCGCGGACGCAGGATCTGCGCCGGCGGCAGGCGGACACCAAGATCAAGTTGTACGGCCGGATGCTCGACAAGCTGGGCGCCAAGGCTGCCGCGATGACTCCGCAACACGACGCTCTCGTCGAAAAGCAGAACGCGGCGCAGAACCGCTTTCAGTCTTCGATCGGCGCGGTCGACATGAAGCTGTTCGGAAATGCCGCGATGACCGAGAGCAAGTATTCGCAGGAATACGCCAAAAACGTCGCGTCGATCGAACGGCTGGTTGCGGCCATCGAGTCGCACCCGATGAACCGCCGTGCCGAAATCGACGGCCAGGCGGTCAGCAAGCAGGACTATCTGCGCCAAATCATCACCGAGGCCGAAGCGGATGTTGCGCTGCTCGACCAGGAAGAGACGGTGCTGGGCTACATGGCGAAGCTGATCGCGCTGGACGCCATGGCGCTTAGCGACGCCGTCGTCGCCGATGAATTGGCGCCCGGCGAGGCGCCCGCGGCGCAGGGGGCAAGCGTCAACGCCGCCATCGATTTCTTTGTAACCCGATAGGGAGTGTGACTGATGAAGAAATTCAGACCTATTCTGCTGG
>JAPPPC010000620.1:0-1166 GCA_028817685.1 Rhodospirillaceae bacterium | reverse complement strand
TGCTGGCGGCTATCTGTTGCGCCGTTGGCGCGGTATCGGCTCAGGCCGGCACGTTGGAAAATCTGGAACGGGAGCGGGCGATCGTGCTCGATGCCTATCTCGACCAGGCGCTGAAACCGGCGGAGCGGCAGTCGAAGACGCAGATCTCGCGCACCAGGCTGATCGACCTGGAACGCATGGTGCTGCGTGACAAAAGCCTGGCTGGCAAGAACACGCCGCGGGTGCGCAAGGCATTCGACAATTATGACCTGACTTTTCTGGTGCACGCGTCCACCGAGGCCAATCGCGGTGTGCTCGATCACTGGCTGGAGCAGATCGGCGTTTCGACGCACAGTTTGATGAACACCGGGCTGGGGCGGCGCTGATATGAGGGCGATTGCGCAAGCGCTCGGTACCGGGTCGCGGGCGGCGAGTTATATGCTGGGCGGGCTTGTTCTGGCGCTTGCCATCGCCGTCGGGACGACCGCATCCAACACGGTGGATATTGCGCACTGGGCGCGAGACGTACTCGGCATCACCTTCGTTGCCTTGCTCGGCGGTCTGATTTTCGTCGCGGTGCTGGCCTGGGTGAAGCTGTGCGACCGCAGGGCTTCTGAAGCGACCGTACGCACCTGGCTGGAGGCCGGTGTGCAGGCAGCCAACGGCGTGACCACCCTGGCGCTCACCTACACCCTGTTCGGCATCAGCCTCGGTATCGGCAGTCTGGCCGAAGCCACGCTGACACCCGAAACGGTGCACGGAATCATCAAGACGCTCACCGCCAATTTCAGTCTCGCCTTCATGACGACCGTCGTGGGGCTGCCCGTGTCGGCACTGCTGCGCGCCTTGTTGCTGATCACCCATGCGCGGCGTGCCGAACGGTAAGAGGAGAGAAGCCATGAAGTTTCTATTGTTCAATGTGGCCGTGATCGCGGCGCTGGTTTTCCTATTCAATCCGGACAAGGCCGATTTCCGCGCGCTGGCCGATCGGGCCTACGAGACGGTTGGAATCGCCCGGGACGGCGCCGAACAGGTGATGGAAAAGGTCGCCGAAAAGACCGAAGCAGCACCGAAAAAACGGGTCGCCGAGCCGGCTCAGAAGAAACCCGAACCAAAACCGGTCGCACCGGCGCCCAAGAAACAGGCAATAGCCATAGCGCCGGTACCAATCGAGGAGGCCACTCCTG
>JAPPPC010000614.1 GCA_028817685.1 Rhodospirillaceae bacterium | reverse complement strand
TGGCACGGTCGGAGGACAATCACGCTGCCGCGTGTGGCTGCGACATTGTCGGAGAGTGGTCGGTTTCGGTCGATTTCGCGACCGGGCCTGTGGCGCAAGGGCTGGCGCTGCAGCGAAAGGGCGGCGGGCTTGCAGGCATCCACCGTACGCAGTTCGGCGATGGCGAGGGGGAGGGCCAGGAGACCCAAGACGGCTTCGACCTGCAGATCTTTCACTGGGTCGAGGGCTGCTATGTTGGCTACCGATTCGTCACCGAGGTCTGCGCCGCAGACCGCCTGTCCGGTTACGTCGAGCTCGGCGCCGCTTCCAGCCATGCCCGCGGGCCCACGACTCTGCGCCAGTTTGGCCGCGTACCCTTTAACGCGGTGCGCCCGTAACGCTGAATTTCGTGCCAATGTTGGACAAGTCCGGCCGGCCGGGGTTACGATCCTGGTATGGAACAAATAGAGAACATAAATCTGGGGCCGCGTTACGCCCTGCGGCTCGGCGAACTGCAACGCTGGCACCGGTTGCGGGTAACCTGCTTTCGCTGCCGGCACGAATCCAGCGTCGATCCGGAAAAGCTACGGCGCCGCTTCCGCGAGCACACGCTGCTGCGCGACCTGGAAAAGAAGCTGGTCTGCACCGCCTGCGGCAACCGGGTGTATAACGTCATCCGTGTCGCCCGGCTGGCCCGGGATTGAAGTAATTGGCGGAACGGAGAAGCCGGCACCGCCTGTCCAGGAGTGTGTCTCGATGACCGCATACGACCCCGACGCCTGCTACGAGATTACGGTCTGGGAGGAGGATTTCAGACAGATCCCGACCCGCATGCTGCGCGCGCGGATCTGCCAACCGGTCGGGAAGGGGCCGTTCCCCGTGCTGCTCGACCTGCACGGCGGTGCCTGGACCTTCAAGGACCGCACCGCCAACGTGGCGATGGCCGAGGCCATGGCGCGCAGCGGCATCCTGACCGTTTCCATCGACCTGCGTCTGGCGGGCGAGGCGCCGTACCCGGCCTCGGTGCAGGATGTGAATTACGGCATCCGCTGGCTCAAGATGAAGGCGCCGGATTGGAAAGGTGATCCGTCAACCCTGGGATTGCTCGGCAGTTCCAGTGGCGGCCATGTTGCGGAACTTCTCGGCATGCGGCCGCACGACCCGCGCTACAACGCGCTGCCGCTGGCGGATGCAGCAGACCTCGACGCCACCGTCCGGTATGTGGCGACACGCTCGCCGATCAGCGATCCCCTGGCGCGCTACAAAAACGCGGTGGCCAAGGGGCGGCAGGAGATGGCGGACCGCCACCATGTTTATTTCAACCCGTTCAGCGATATCGAAGAGGGCAACCCGCAGCTGATCCTGGAGCGTGGCGAGCCGGTCGAACTGCCGCCCCTGCTGATTATGCAAGGTGGCCTCGACGACAACGTCCTGCCGGCATTCCAGGAGAAGTTCGGCGCCGCCTACCGGGCCGCCGGGGGCGACTGCGAAGTCGCGATCTTCGAGGGCTGCGGCCATCTCTGGGTGCTCGAACCCGGTCCCGACACTGATCGGGCGCATGAGATGGTAAAGGCCTTCATCGCCCGTCAGCTTAACGCGGCAAACGATCCGGTCTAATTCACCCCATAAAACCCGAGCGCGCCGCCGGCCATCACCTGATGCTTCGCATCATCGGATAGCGGGTCCAGCCGGTCGCGCAGCATCTGCGGCGCGCCGGGGAAGAAACCATCCTGATGCGGGTAGTCGGTCGCCCACATGATTTTGTGCGGGCCGATATAATCGGCCAGTACGGCGATGCTGTTCTCGACCGGCTCGAAGGAAATCCAGCAGTTCCGCGCGAACAACTCGCTCGGCCGCATGGAAGGCGCGAATTCATTGAAGCCCTTGTCGTCGAAATGCCGGTCCATCCGGTCGAGCCAGGGCGCGATCCAGCCGCCGCCGGATTCCAGGAAGGCGATCCGCAGCTTCGGATGCCGGTCGACGACGCCGCCCCAGATCACCGCCAAGGCCGCAAGCATCATCTCCATCGTGTGCGACACCATATGCCGTGCCGCGCGGTCCTCCTCGAATCGGTCGACGCCGACGGTCGGCATCGCGTTCGTCGAGCCTTCGTGGAAGCCGATGGAGAAATCGAGATCTTCCGCCAGCGTCCAGAACGGCGCGTACATCGGGTCGCTCAGCATTTTCTTGCCGTGGTACGGGTTCGGCCGCAGGAAGCCGCCCTTCATGCCCAGCTCCTCGCGCGCGAAACGCATCTCCGCCATCGCCCCTTCGACCGATTGCATGGGCAGCATGGCGACGCCGAACAATCGATCCGGATAGGGCTTGCAATAGTCGGTCAGCCATCGGTTATAGGCGCGGCACATCGCGGCCGACAGCTCGGGGTCTTCGACTGCGCCGGTGAACAGGCCGAGGCTTGGATATAGGAACGCCGCATCGATCCCGTCCGCATCCATATCGACGATCCGCGTGTGCGGGTCGAAGCCGCCCTTGCGGCCTTCCTCGTATTTAAGCGTGTTGACCTTGACCTCGCCCTGGCGCACGCCGATCGAGCCGAGGCTGCCGATTCCGCGCGGATTGCCCAGCAGCTTTCCTTCGACCGAAATCCGCTCCGCACCGTTCTCGTCGATGACGTGCTTCGGCCGGCGGTCGCGGAAGGCCGGGTCGATATAGTCGTCCCACAGGGTGAGGGGTTCGAGGATGTGACCGTCGGCGTCGACGGTTTCGTAGGTCCGTGTCATCGCTATGGCCTCCAAGACTGGAATTGTCGCGATACGATAGCGCTTCGATCCGCGCGCCGCGAATCCGCCGCATGGCCCCTGTTACCCCTCGGCGTTGGCACGTAATTCTTTTGGGTAATTATATGGCGGTTTGGATTTGTTTTTCTAAAACCAAAGTGTATGTCATTTCGATTTAGTACTTAAAGAAAAGTGATCAATTTATCTGGAGAATATCGATTAATTTCTGTGCAGTTGACTTAAACTTCGCCAATGATTTGTCATATTGTAGAGATATAAAAATTAAAAACTATATAAGAATCAGTATGTTATGGTCAGAACCAGATTGGCCCAATATTTGCGTATAAAGAAAAATAACAAGCAAATGTTGGAGGAAGTTATGCGTATAAGTAACGGGGTTGCCGCAGTCGCGATCGCAGCGATTTTAGGCAGCCCGAACCTGGCGAGTGGGGAAGAGAAAAAGGAATTCGACATCGGGTCGTTCTCGGCCAATGTCGGTCTGTTCTCCGATTATACCTATCGCGGTGTCTCGCAGACGGGGCAGGAACCTGCTGTGCAAGGTGGCATCGATTGGGCACATGATGTCGGCCTGTATGCCGGTTTCTGGGGCTCGAATGTCGATTTCAGCGACGGTAACGAAGCGCATGTCGAAGTCGATGTATACGCCGGTTATGGCGGTAGTTTCGGCAAGTTCTCTTACGACATCAACTTTCTCTACTATCTGTATCCGGGCGCGAGCGACAGCCTGGATTACGATTTCTGGGAGGTCACGCCCTCCGTCGGATACGACTTCGGCTTCGCCTCAGTCGGCTTCGGCATTTCCTTCTCGCCGGACTTCTTCGGCGGCAGCGGCGATGCACAGTTCTACCAGGGCACGGTCGAAGTGCCGTTGCCGGCCGGCTTCACGGTCAGCGGCAATGTCGGTTATCAGGCCGTGGACGACAACGCGACCTTTGCCCTACCGGATTACCTGACATGGGGGGTCGGCGTTTCTTTCGATCTCGGTACGCTGAACAGCAAGCTCAGCAACTTCACCATCGGTGCCGACTATGTGGACACCGATATCGACGAGAACGAATGCGGCAGCGAGAACTGTGATGCCCGCGTCGTATTCAATATTTCCGCGTCCTTCTAGACGGACGGAGCTCTTCGACTGCAGTAGGCGCGTGACTTGGCGTTCTGATAGTCGCTTGTAATCAGCCTCTAGCAGTCAACCTGGGAAGAATGATCGGCGGTCGATATTTCGGCTGCCGATTTTTTTTAAGCGCGAGTAAGCCGGAACCAGCGCGTCCGCGGTCCGGTTGCCTAATTTCGCGGCAATCTCGCCTCAGACTGTGCACATGAAATTTGCAGATTTGTCGGGAATCAGTGAGGACACAAAACGTGCATAGGTAACTATTTGAATTTATTCATAAAAAATATTCGTCCCGAGTTGGCACAGCATTTGAAAACAGTCGAGGTGAGATATCGCGCCCGTCCGGCATTGGCGGTTCCTCTACTTTGCTCCTCTAAAGAGTAGTCGCCGTACCGGCAAGGGCAAGAGGGCTGGCCCAGGAAAGGTAAAAAAGTTCCAAGAAAGGGAGACCCTTAGGACATCTCGGGATCGACGAAGTCTTCCGGGTCGAAGGGGAAGGTGGGAAAGGAGGCCGGGCCCAGCTCGGAGACGAAACCGAAGGTACTCATATCCTCCATCCGCATGGGATAGAGAACCCCGTCAAGATGGTCGTATTCGTGCTGCAGCAACCTGGCCAGGAAGAACGATGTGGTCATTGTGTATTTCTCACCGTCCAGCCCATAGGACTCCATGCGCAATTGGGTGTTCCGCCGAACCTGGCCATACAGGCCGGGCAAGGAAAGGCAGCGCTCCCAATAGAGCTTCGTGTCGTCGGAGAGAAAGGTGAGGGTCGGGTTGATGACGACGGTCCACGGGATTTCTTTCATTACGGCGCCTTCGGGCATGACGCCGCTGCGAACCCGGAAGACGAACATGCGCACCGGCTCATAGATCTGTGGGGCGGCGATGCCGTTGCCGCTGATATCCTCGCAGGTGTCGATCAAATCTTGCGCCAGCGCCGCAATCTCCGGCGCGCGGGGATCGGCGATCGGTTCGGACACTTCGCGCAGAACCGCGTGGCCCATGCGTGCGACTTTTCTGATGGCCATGATGTTCCCCTCCCGGCTGTTCCTGCGAATGAACGCCAGACTATTGTGTCACCCGCGCCGGCGTCCACCTCTGCTGCCTTACCGCCGCAAAGCCGGGGCTTCCGCGGTTTTCCATGGGTCTGTTTTCGTCCGAACGCCGCTGCAAAACTGGCTCAAAATTGCTAGGTTGCCGCCGCGGAATTGGGAGCCGAGGGAAATGACATGTATTTGACGCAGGCGTTGAAACGGACGGTGCAGTTGGAAGGCCGTAATACGGCGACGATCTGTGGCGATCGTGTTCGTAGCTGGAACGAATGCGGGGAGCGGGTCGCAAAAATGGCCGGCGCGCTACGGAAGATGGGCATCACCGACGGCGAACGGGTCGCGGTGCTGGCCCTCAACAGCGACCGGTATTTCGAGTATTTCTACGCCGTACCCTGGGCGGGTGGCGTTTTCGTGCCGATCAACATTCGCCTGGCGGCGCCGGAAGTGGCCTTTTGGTTGAACGATTCCGGCACCGAGATCCTCTTCATCGACGATAATTTCCTCCACATCCTGGAAGCGCTGGACGGGCAACTCGAGACGGTGCGGGAAGTCGTCTATATGGGCGACGGTCCCGTGCCGAACGGCATGCATGGGTACGAGGATATCCTGGCCGCAGCGGACGCGGTGTCGGATGCGCTGCGTGGCGGCGATGATCTGGCCGGTCTGTTCTACACCGGGGGGACGACGGGGCGCTCCAAGGGCGTGATGTTGAGCCACACCAATTTCGTCTGCAACAGCTATAACGTGATCGGCGGCATGCGGTTCCGGCCGGGAATCCATTGGCTTCACGCCGCGCCGATGTTCCACATCGCCGACGGGCTGGCGGTATTCGGTGTCACCATGGTTACCGGTGTGCACATCTTTATTCCGGCATTCACGCCCGAGGACAGCCTCGAGGCGATCCAGGCGCACAAGATCAGTCACGGACTGTTCGTGCCGACGATGATGAACGCCCTGGTCAATCATCCGGATATCGAGAAATACGATCTCTCTTCGTTGGAGTCGGTCGCCTATGGGGCGTCGCCAATGCCGGAAGCGGTGATCCGCCGCGCCATGGAAGTCATCCCGGATTGCGGTTTCATCCACGCCTACGGGCAGACGGAATGCGCGCCGCTCTCGACCCATTGCGGACCCGAATATCATGTCTTCGAAGGCCCTAATGCGGGCCGGTACAAATCGGCCGGCCGGGCGGCGCTCGGTGTCGAGATCATGATCTGCGACGAGGACGGCAACGAGGTACCGCGCGGTGAGGTCGGTGAGGTTTGCGTCCGTGGGCCGAACATCATGCTGGGCTATTGGAACCGGCCGGACCTGACCGCGGAGGCGATCCGGGACGGTTGGATGCGATCCGGCGACGGCGCCTATATGGACGAAGACGGGTTCATCTATATCGTCGACCGCATGAAGGACATGATCATCTCCGGCGGCGAGAATATCTACTCCGCCGAGGTCGAGGATGTGCTGCACCGGATCCCCGCCGTCGTCGAAGCGGCGGCGATTGGTATCCCCGATGAGAAATGGGGCGAGGCGGTGCACGCCATCGTCCGGCTGCGCGATGGGGAGACCGTGGACGAGGCCGCGATCATCGCGCACTGCCACGAACAGATCGCCGGCTTCAAATGTCCCAAGAGCGTGAGTTTCCGGGACGAACCGATGCCGCTGTCCGGCGCGGGCAAGATCCTCAAGACCGAGCTGCGCAAGCCCTATTGGGAGGACAAGCAGAAGCAGGTCAACTGAGGCAGCTAGGTGATTGCTATCACCGCGTCGATCTCGACCGGAACGTTCAGCGGCAGGCCGCCGGCACCGACGGCCGAGCGTGCGTGCAGGCCTTTGTTGCCGAGCACCTCGACCAGCAGGTCCGAGGCGCCGTTGATCACTTTCGGCTGGTCGGCGAAACCTGGAACGCCATTGACGAAGCCGCCCAGCTTGATGACCCGCGCGATGCGGTCCAGGTCACCCAGCGCCGCTTTGGTCTGCGCCAGGATGTTGAGTGCGCAGACCCGCGCCGCATCGACCGCGTCATCGACCGAAACGTCCTCGCCGACCACGCCGGTGTATTTGATCGAACCGTTCCAGAACGGCACCTGACCCGCGACCCAAAGCTGTTTTCCGTCGATCACATAGGGCACGTAATTGGCCACCGGCGCGGCGGCCTCCGGCAGTTCCAGTCCCAACTCCTGCAATCGCGCTTCGATCTCTCCGGCCATGTGTCCGTCTCCTGAATACTGTATCGTGAGCCGGCGAGTGTACGCGTGTCAGTGATCGCAATCCATGGGATAGACGGTATGGGACCGGAAAATAGCGGTGGGGACATGGTGGTCTAATGAACCTGCCGAGCGCACCTACCGACTGGCGGGGCATGACGCAGGCCGAACTGGACGCGGCCTACGATCAGGCGGCCTACGCGGCGAACCGAGTCGAGGTGCTGAGCCGTTACGCCAGCGAGAGCGACGCTGTGCGGGGGCGGCTTGGGTCACCCGCGCGGTATGCCTATGGCGAGGGCCCAAACGAAGCGCTCGATGTCTATGGCGGCGGCGGGTCGGGCGCGCCGATCAACATCTTCATCCATGGCGGTGCGTGGCGATCCGGGCGGGCGGCCGACTATGCCTTTCCGGCGGCGCTGTTTGTGGATGCCGGCGCCCGTTTCGTCGTGCCGGATTTCGACTGGGTACAGGACCGGCATGGCGATTTGTTGCCGATTGCCGATCAGATCCGCCGTGCGATCGCTTGGACATGGCTTAACGCCGCACAGTTTGGCGGCGACAGGAACCGCCTCTATCTCTCCGCCCATTCGTCCGGTGCCCATATGGGTTGTGTCGCGCTGGCGTCCGATTGGACGGCAGCCGGACTGCCGGAAGACGCGATCAAGGGCGCCCTCTTGTGCAGCGGTATGTACGATTTGGAGCCGGTTAGCCTCTCGGCCCGGAGCGCCTATGTCACCTTCACGGAGGCGAGTGTGGCGGCGCTAAGCCCGATGCGCCATGTGGACCGCATTCGGACGCCCCTGATTGTTGCCCATGGCGGTCTGGAGACGCCGGAGTTCCAGCGCCAGAGCCGAGACTTCGCCGCCGCCTTGTCAGAGCGGGGACAGGCCTGCCGTGCTCTTTTCGGCGAGGGCTACAACCACTTCGAAATTCTGGAAACGCTGGCCAGCCCCGATGGCCTGCTCGGCCGCGCGGCGCTCGAACAGATGGAACTCGTCTGAACGGAAAGGCCTCGGGAAGCGGCGCCTACGCGATCTTTTCCGCGATTGAATCGGCGCTGTTGCTGAAGGTGATGCCCTTGTAGCCCGCCTCGGCGATGTCGTTCAGCGCCTTGCGGTATTTCGGCATGCCGCCATTGTAGACCAGATAGCGGATCGTTCCTTCCTCGTGGCCCTCGACGTTCGAGTTGTAGCCGGTGAACCAGGACTTCGCCTTGCGCATCAGCATCACTTCGTACATCTGCTCGACATGTTTGGTCCAGCGTTCCGCTTCCGCTGCGGTCACCTCGGCGCGGTCGTAGCCATGCGCCCAGAGATGCTCCAAAAAGTCCATGCACCAGTCCACGCCGGTCTCGATGCCGCGCGGATAGTTGGTCGAGGCGGAGCCGCTCTGCGGCCCGTTCGGCATCAGCAGATTCGGGTAGCCATGGATGAACACGCCCAGGCAGGTCGAGATCCGCTCCCGCCATTTGTCGCGCAGCCGCTCGCCGCCGACGCCGCGGATATCGATACGGTCATGCGCCCCGGTCATGGCATCGAAGCCGGTGGCGTAGATGATGACGTCGAAATCGTAATCGGCGTTTGTCGTCCGCAAGCCGGTTTCGGTCACCCGCTCCAGCGGCCCGTCGTTCAGATCGACGAGATGGACGTTCGGCCGGTTGTAGGCTTCCAGATAATTGGTTTCCAGCGGCACGCGCTGGACGCCGAATCCGTGATCGCGCGGGATAAGTTTTTCCGCGGTTTCCGGGTCCTCGACGCGCTGGCGAATGCGGTCGGCGATATATTCCGAGAATTCCGCATTGGCGTATTCGTCGGTGAAGATTTCGCGGAAGTTCTGCAACCAGATGCCGAAGCCTGGTTCCTCGTAAAGCCGGTCCCACATCGCGATCCGCTCTTCGCGCGGGACTTCGAAAAAGCCGCGCCGGTCCGGTTCGTGTTCGAAGCCGCCCGGGGTGCGCAGGCACGTCTCGAAGATCTTGTCGTAGCGCTTGCGGATACGGTCCATCTCCGCGTCGTCGACATCGTAATTGTTGAGCGGCGCACACCAGTTCGGCCGGCGCTGGAAGACGGTCAGGTCGCCAACCTTGTCGGCGATCTCGCCGATCACCTGGATCGCCGTGGCGCCCGTGCCGATGATCGCGACCTTCTTGTCGGACAGGTCGACCGGCTCGTGCGGCCAGTCGAAGGTGTGGAAGGATCGGCCCTTGAAATCGGCCATGCCCTCCAGGCGGGGCAGGGTGGGGATGGACAGCAGCCCCAGCGCCATGATGACGAAGCGGCAGGTCAGGGTCCGGCCGTCGCTCACGCTCAATCGCCAGAAGTTCTGGTCCTCGTCCCAATGGGCCGCGTCAACCCGGCAGTTGAACTGCATATATTTGTGCAGGTCGAACTTGTCCGCGACATGGTTCAGATAGCGCAAATTCTCCGGCTGGCCCGAAAACGCCTCCTTCCAGTGCCACTCCTCCAGCAACTCCTTGGAAAAGGAATAGCCATAGGTATAGCTCTCCGAATCGAAGCGGGCGCCCGGGTAGCGGTTGTTGTACCA
>JAPPPC010000739.1 GCA_028817685.1 Rhodospirillaceae bacterium | reverse complement strand
CGCCTCCGATCCGGTGGCATCGGCATCGGTAACCGCGCGCGGTAATCTGGTCGGCGTGATTTCAAACGGCACCGCTGTTCTCGGTCTCGGCAATATCGGGGCGCTGGCCTCCAAGCCGGTCATGGAAGGCAAGGCGGTCCTGTTCAAGAACTTTGCCGATGTCGACGTGTTCGATATCGAGGTCGACGAATCGAATGTTGACGAGTTTGTCGAATGCGTGGCCCGGCTCGAGCCGACCTTCGGCGGTATCAATCTGGAAGATATCGGTGCGCCGGCTTGCTTCGAGATCGAGAAGCAACTGCGCGAGCGCATGAATATCCCCGTGTTCCATGACGATCAGCATGGCACGGCAATCGTCGTCGCCACGGCGATTTACAACGCGCTGCGCGTTGTCGAGAAGGACATCGATAAGGTTCGGCTCGTCACCTCGGGCGCCGGTGCGGCCGCGCAGGCCTGCCTGCATCAACTCATTTCCTTGGGCATGCCGAAAGAGAACATCATCGTCACCGACCGGACCGGCACGATCTACAAGGGCCGGACCGAGAAGATGGATAAGTACAAGGAATATTTCGCGGTCGAGACCGACACGCGGAACTTGGAAGAAGCCCTCAAGGGGGCAGATGTCTTCCTCGGGCTTTCGGCGCCGGGCACCTTGAGTCAGGACATGGTCAAGTCGATGGCCGACAAGCCGATCATCATGGCGCTGGCCAATCCGACGCCGGAGATCCTGCCGGAAGAGGCCCACGCAGCGCGCTCGGACGTTATCATGGGCACCGGCCGGTCGGACTATCCGAACCAGGTCAACAACGTACTGTGCTTCCCCTTCATCTTCCGTGGCGCGCTGGATTGCGGTGCGACCACGATCAACGAGGAGATGAAGATCGCCTGCGTCAAAGCGCTCGCCGATCTGGCGATGGCCGAGACCTCGGATATCGAGCAGGCCGCGTTCGGCGGCAAGGCCACGACCTTCGGCCCGGAAAAGCTCCTACCGAAACCGTTCGATCCGCGTCTCATCATGGAATTGGCCCCGGCTGTCGCGAAAGCGGCGATGGACACCGGCGTTGCGACGCGGCCGATCGAGGATTTCGACGCCTACCGGCGGAAGCTGGCGGCCTTTGTTTACCGTTCCGGCGGTGCCATGCGCCCGGTCTTCGAGAAGGCGCGGCTCGATCCGAAACGGGTCGCCTATGCTGAAGGTGAAGACACCCGCGTTCTGCGCGCCGCGCAGATGGCTGTCGATGACGGGTTGGCCAAGCCGATCCTGATTGGCCGCCGCGCCGTCGTCGAAGCGCAGATCAGCGAGCTCGGACTGCGGCTCGAAATCGGCAAGGATGTCGAGCTCGTCGATCCGCAGGACGATGCGCGGTACAACGACTATTGGAAGCACTACCTTGAAATCACCGTGCGCAATGGCGTCACGCCGAACCGGGCGCGCGAACTGGTGCGGACCAATTCGACGGTCATCGGTGCGATGATGGTGAAACGCGGCGATGCGGATGCGTTGGTCTGCGGTACCTACGGACAGTACAAGAGCCATGTCGATCATCTGCGCCAGATCATCGGCAGGGCGAAGGGCGTCAATGAGGTCGCTGGCCTTAGCCTGGTTATCCTGCCGCAAGGCACCTACTTCGTCTGCGACACGCACGTCTCGCTGGACCCGTCCGCGGAGCAAATCGCCGAAATCGTCCGCCTGGCAGCAGCCGAGGTGAAACGGTTCGGGATCGAGCCGAAGGTTGCTTTGATGTCGCACTCGAATTTCGGCACCAGCAACCACGCGACTGCCATCAAGATGCGGGAAGCCGTTGCGCTGCTGCATGAAAGCGATCCCGACCTCGAAGTCGAAGGTGAAATGCACGCCGACTCCGCGGTTAGCGAAGACATTCGCAATCATGTCTTCCCGGATTCGAAACTGACCGGTAATGCGAACCTGCTGGTCGCGCCGTCTCTGGATGCCGCGAATATCGCCTTCAACCTGTTGAAGACGGTGGGCGAGGGGCTGTCGGTCGGTCCGATGCTGGTCGGCATGGCATCGCCGGTGCATGTGGTGACCCAGTCGGTGACGACCCGGGGCGTCATGAATATGACGGCCTACGCGGTGGTTGACGCCCAGGGGCGCTGACCCGACCCAAACGGAGACACCCACCGGGAGCATGAAAAATGGCCGAGTTGGGTTCCCGCCCCGGCGAAACGGACGACGTTGATCTGGAAAGCCTCTACGTTCTCCCGGACGAACTCGT
>JAPPPC010000501.1 GCA_028817685.1 Rhodospirillaceae bacterium | reverse complement strand
GGCCTGACCCTTGAAGTAGAAGTCGGCGATCGCTTCCAGATCGCCATGCAATCGCGGCGCATCGGGCGCGATGGCGTCGCCGGCATTGTCGATGAAGGGCAGCGGCGCGTAATCGATGTCGATCCGGTCGAGCGCCGCCTGCGCCACGGCGGGGGTTTCCGCGACGACGAGCGCGACGGGTTCGCCGACATAGCGGACTTTCTCATGCGCGATGACCGGCCGGTCGTTGAAATAGAGGCCCCAATAAGGCTGCGCGAGGTCCGCCAAATCTTCGCCCGACAGGATGGCCACGACACCTTCAAGCGCCAATGCCGCCGTGCAGTCCATCTTGACGATCTTCGCGTGCGGCAGGGGGCTGCGCAGGATGCGGCCATGCGCCATGCCGGGCACGGTGATGTCGCTCGCGAAAACGGCCCGGCCGGTGACCTTGTCGAGCCGTTCGTTGCCGGTGGTGGGCACGTCTGGCGGCATTCGGAGCCCTATTCGGCCGCGGAGACGGCCACGCCCTGGCGGAAGCCGGTGTTGTAACGGGTCGCAAAATCCGGGGCCAGCAGGCGACCTTCGCCCTCGCGCCGGTTGACCCAAAGACGCAACAGCAGCCGTTTGCGCTCGCGTTCCGGCCAGTCGGTGAAGTTACTGCGCGCGTGCAGCACCATGTGATTGTTCAGCAATTGCAGGTCGCCCGGCTGCAGCGGGAAGTCGAGCCGCACTTCCGGCGCGACGGTCAGATCGGCGATGAAGGCCAGCGCGTCGCGCTCCATCGCGGTCAACGGTTCGCCCATCTTCTCGGCCGCGGTTTCGATGGCGCGCCGGTTGAAGCGGCAGGACAGGCGGCCGTCATGGTAGCTGAACACTGGCACCCGGTTGCGTGTGACCTCGTTGGTCTTGCCGGTTACCCCTTCGCCCCGGACGTCGTAGTGGAATCCGCGATAGAGCAGGTCGAGATATTCCGGATGGTGGGCCAGCACTTCGTTATAGATCGTCATCGCGCTGGCGATCATGTTCTGACCGCCTTCCTTGGCCTGCCGCACGCAGAGCAGCCCGACGATGTCGGAACTGTCATTATGTGGGTGCAGGGCGGCGCTGGTGGTGTAGCCGCGCGCGTTGGGCGCGTGAATGTCGACGCCGATATCTTCGACTCGGCCGATCAAATCGCCCTTGGCATTCTGCGAGATCATGTCGCCGAGATGGACCGCGATACCCCAGTAGAGGCGATACAGCGCCCGCTCGTCGTATTTTTCGACGGGCAGGCCGCGCAGCAGGGTGAAGCCACGTCCGTCTTCCAGCTCGCCCAGCATGCCGGCCAGGACGGGTCCCAGGACCGGCAGCGGAAAAGCGTCGCGTGAGAATTCGAGCGGGGCCAACCCGGCTTCGGTCACCGCTGCGAGAGCCGTGTCCAGATCGTCGAGTTCCGCGGCTGTCAGGCGATGGGCCCAATCGGTGCCGCTCGCATAATCGCGTCCGTACCAGGCGGAAGGGTCGGTTATGGGACCATCATGACGGTCAGGCACGGGGCGCGCTCCTGGAATTTCGTTCTGGGACGCGTTCGACTATACACGAACGACTCGCCGATCTATGGCACCGCGCCGAAAAAGGCCTGCAGCTCCGGTTCCATGCCGCTGGCATCCCATTCGAACAGTTCCAGCAGCACGTCGTCCGGGGCGGCGACCATGATGTAGCGCCAGGCGCCGAACTCCCTTATGTCGGAGCGGAGGTTTTGGCCGTTCGCTTTCAGATGCGCGACGAGCCCGTGCAGATCGTCGGTACGGATGCCGACATGATGCACCGCGCCGCCCTGATCGCCGCGCGGCGCCTGGTCGTAGAGATGCAGGCGCCCGCTGCCGACATGCATAAAGACGTTGCGCTGGTCGGCTACGGTGCCGTCATAGGCCACCTCGGCACCGAGCATGTCGACCCACCAGGCGATAGTCGCGTCGAGATCGCTGCAGAACAGGTGGACGTGATGCAGGTGCGCTTCGGCCATCGAAATCCTCAATCCAGCAGATAGCCGAATTTTTCGCGTGCCCGCTTCAGCGTGTCCGCGCTCGGCTGGTTGATCTCCGGAAAGTCGTCGCGCCAGTGAAAGGGGATGCAGGCGTCGATGATCATGCGGGAATTGACCAGATTGCCAACTTCGCGTTCCCAGGGCGGCAAGCGCGGGTCAGACTTCTGTGCCTTGCCGCCGCGGATCAGATCGAAATCCTCCGCCGGGTCGGCGCGGGTCAGGGCGGCGTAGATCAGTTCGTCCAAATTGGTGACATCGACATCGGAGTCGGTAACGATCACCCAGCGGTTGGCGTCGACACCGGTGCGGCACATGGAGGCGACGTGACCCGCCTGGCGCGCGTGGCCGACATAGCGTTGTTCGATCGCCACCGCGAGCAGCATGCGGGAGCCGCCGACCTCATGGCACCAGGTCGCGGTGACGCCGGGGACGCCGGCCGCTTCCAAATCCTTCTTCAGGAAAGGGGAGCGGACGATCGCACGGTAGCGGGAATACTCGTCCGGCAGGCGTTGCGGGGCGAAGCCGAGTAGGATCGGATCGTTGCGGTAATAGACCGCGGCGACATCAATGATCGGATTGACCCGGCCTTTCTCGGTGTAGGTGCCGGTCCAATCGCCGAACGGCCCCTCGGGCTCCATCCGGTCCATATCGACATAACCTTCGATCACGATCTCGGCGTTGGCGGGGATCGGCAGGCCTGTGACCTTCGCCGAGACGACGTCGATCGGTTTGCCGCGCAGGCCCCCAGCGACATCGTACTCCGATACGCCCTCCGGAATGTCGCAGCCGCCCATGATGAAGGTGAGCGGGTCACCGCCGACAACGATGGCGACCGGCATGCGCTCGCCGCGCGCCATGTATTTCTTGAGATGCAGATCGGCGTGGCGGCCCGGTAGCACGTTGTGCGCGACGGTCTTCTTGTCCTTGAGCATCACCCGGTAGGAGCCGAGATTGATGGAGTCGGTCTCGGGATCGCGGGTGATGTGATAGCAGCCGGTGCCGATATAACGGCCGCCGTCCTTTTCATGCCAATGCGGCGTCGGGAAGATCTCCAGATCAATGTCGTCACCCTGCATGACGTTCTCGAAGATCGGGCCGTCATCGACGGTTCGGGGGGCGATCAGCTTTTCGTTGCCGTGATAGATGCCGGCAAAGGCGTTGCTGAGCGCGACCTTACCTAAATCGGTCGGGAATCCGAGCGTCATGTTCTTGCGCTTGCCGCCGAAGATGTTGACCAGGACGCGGGAGCCCGCGAGGCATCCGGGCACCTCCCCGAACAGGACGGCAGGCGCGCCATCGTCATGGCTGACGATCTCCGCCGCCATGCCGATCTCTTCCTGCCAGTTGGCACCGGTTACGTGGCGCAACTCGCCGAGCCGTTCGGTTTCCGCGATCCAATCCCGCAGATCTTCGTAGGGAACCAAATGTTTCAGGTTGCCGCCCGTGCCGTTCGTTGCGTTCTGCGCGGCGGCATCTTTCTCACCGGCCATGTGTTCCCCCTGCTTGGCTTCGCCGGCGAATTATGGCGCGCGCCTGACGGGGTTGTCACGTCGTTCGCCGGGCCTTCTGGCGCTGCAAGCCGTTGGTGAGTTACGGCGCTGCCGGGTTGGAGCGGCTTTGCGAGCGATGGGGTCTCTCGGCGAAACGCCTGCGATCAGGCGGGCGGCGCGACCTTGCGGATGCGATTGTTCTCCGTGTCGCCGATGTAAAAAGCGCCATCCGGGCCGACGGCGACGCCGTGCGGCCTGCCCAACGTTGCTTCGGTTGCCGCGATACCGTCGCCATTGAAGCCGGCCGCGCCGGTGCCGGCGATAGTCGTGACCCGATCCGCGCGCAAATCGACCAGCCGGATCGCATGGTTCTCGGTATCGACAACGAGGATATTGCCGTCCGCGTCGAGCGTCATTTCCTTCGGCCGATCGAAAACCGCCGTCGCGGCCGGACCGCCATCTCCGGCATAGCCGGTTTCGCCCGTGCTGGCGACGGTCGAAATGGTCCCTGCCACAGGATCGACGAAGCGAATCGAACTGCCCTGCCGTTCCATGACGTAGACGCCCCCATCGGCGGCACGGCAGACGACCGCACGCGCCCCGAATATGCCCGCCGACGCGGCGGGACCGCCATCGCCGTTATGCGCGGCCGCGCCGGTGCCAGCGAATGTCGCGATCGTGCTGCTTGCCATATCGACTATCCGCACCCGGTTGTCGGACACGTCAGCGATGTAGAGGCGCGTTCCATCGGGTGAAAAAGCGAGGCCGTTCGGCTCGACCATACCGGCCTGGTCCGCCGGCCCGCCATCGCCGGAATAGGCGGCCTCCCCGTTGCCGGCGAATGTTGAGAGAATACCGGTCGCCGCTTCGATTTTCCGCACGACAGCGTTATGCCGGTCGGCCGTGTACAGATTGCCCTCGCGATCGATGGTAATCCCGTAAGGTTCGTTGAACGCGGCGTCGGTCGCCGGTCCGCCATCGCCCGAATACCCCACGACTCCGGTTCCCGCGACGCGTTCGATGGTGCCGTTCGCGGCGATGATCCGCCGGATGCAGTGATTGAACGTGTCCGTGAAGATCAGATTGCCGGCCGCATCGAACACCACGTCGAAAGGATTGTTGAGCGCAGCCATCGTTGCGGGACCGCCATCGCCCGACAAACCGACTGAGCCGTTCCCCGCCACGGTCGAAATAACCCATCCTGAATAGGGTGTGTCGCTCATCAAACCCTCCCTTCCTTCGGCGCTATGTCAGCACACGGAGAAAGCAGCGACAACGTCAGCGCCGCCGTGCCGCTTGACCCGCCACCAAACGGACCTTGCGCGGGGCGGCGACCCAGATGCACAGCACGGCGAGAACGCACAGTGCCACGGCAAGCGCAAAGGCGTAGTCATAGCTACCGAATTGATCATAGATGACGCCGAATATCCAAGGTCCGGCCGCGGCGCCCATCGTCGCCATGATGTTCAGGGAGCCGAAAATCGCGCCGAACTGGCGACCCTGAAAAACTTCCATGGTGATAGCGGCGAGCATGCCCGCCACGCCGTAACCCAGTGCCCCTTGCGCGGCGACCATCAGGTAGAGCAATGGCGTCGAGGGGCTGTATCCGATGACGATTAATAGGAGATAGCAAACCGCGAAGCCCGACAGGCTGATGGTCCAGCCCCATTCTCGCCCAATCCTGTCCGATAGGTAGCCAATCGCGATCTGACCGGAGACGCCGAAAAACGCGACCAGCCCCAGCGCGAAAGCGGCAAGGGTCGAATCGTATCCCGACTCGATCAGATAGCGTGTTTGATGCACTTGTACGGCATACCAAGCGAACAAAGCGCAAAAATAGCCGGTGGCCAACCACCAGAACCGGCTCGTCCGGATCGCCAAGCGCACCGTCCAGTCGGTCTCCGCCCAGGCCCGGTCGACAATAATGTCCATGCTACCGCTGTCGCCGTTTGTTGGGTCCGCGGTATTCACCGTGTCACCGTCCGCTTGCAGGCCAATATCCGAGGGCCGGTGCCTCTGAAACAAGATATTGAGCGGCACGACGACGGCGATAAGAAGGCCGGCCAGGATCCAGCAGGCCTGACGCCACCCATCGCTTTCGATCACGGTTTGCAGGAATGGGAACAGCACGATGGCGCCGAATCCGACCCCTGAGAACGCCATGCCGAGGGCCAATCCCCGCTTGCGGGCGAACCAGTGCGGTACGAGGATGCCGTGACCGATATAGGCGATGCCGACGCTGCCGACGACGACAAGCGCGCCCAGCGCGACGTAGAAATGCCAGGTTTCCGTCGATAGGGTCGCCAGGACCAGGCCCAAAGCGGTGACGATGGCGCTCCCGGGCATCACCCAGCGTGGGCCGAGCCGGTCGAGCAGCATGCCGACGATAGGGGCGCCCGCCATGCTGGCGAGAAAGCCGAGGGAGAACACGCCGGCCACGGCACCGCGAGTCCAGCCGAATTCGTCCAGAATTGGCGGAAACAGCAACGAAAAGGCCGTTCGTGCGTTGACGCCGATCGCCATGGTCACGAACGCAATGCCAACGACGGCCCAGCCATAGAAGAAAGGCAATCGGGCAAGGCGGGAGATCGGTTCCGCCGGATTCGGTGGGTTCTGCATGCCGGGTACGACAAAGGGGAAGACGGCCCGGAGACTACCGGCGGTCCCTGTACCCGGACAAACGAAATCCGCTAGGCTGTCGCATTAGCGTCGTTGATGCGAAAGGACATCGAATGCAGATCGCCGCCACGGAAACGAACGACACGCCCTACACGCAACGGGCGCAATATCACGATCCGGAGAACGCCTTCTTGTTTAAATGGACGCCGGTGCCGCGGCGGCAGTTCCTGGCCGAGCGTGATCGAGCGATGAACCCCGCGACGGGGACGGCGGAAATTCCGCTCGATTCCAGTGACGCGTTGGTGCTCGACTACCCTGCAACAACGCCCATGATCCTGTGCCGCTATCTGCGCCTCGCCGATGACGCACCGCTCGACACCCAATACAAGGCGAGCGGTGAGATTTACTACGTCATGTCCGGTGCCGGGGAGAGCGTGAACGGGGACGACCGGATCGCTTGGGGCGAGGGCGATTTGTTTTGCTTTCCGGGCGGTGGTGTCACGCGTCATGCGGCGGCCGGCGGGGACGCCCTGCTGTTCGCGATTACCAACGAACCGCAACTTGCCTTCGATCGGCTCGAACCGCCGACGCACGTCCAAGCGGTGCTACAAACCGTACATTTTCCCGACTACGAAATCGCCCGACGCTTTGAAGCGGTCTATGCCCGGCCCAAAACGGGTAAAGAGTCCGGCCGTGCCTTGCTGTTCTCCACCGCGGCGGTTGGCGAGAGCACCAATCTGCTGCCGTCAATCAACGTGGCGATCAACACGTTGGAGCCCGGCGGAGACCAGCGGCCGCATCGTCACAACGGCGTTGCCGTGACTCTGGCCCTGCAGGGTGAAGCGGTCCATTCGATGATCGAGGATGAGCGGGTCGACTGGTCGCTCGGTGCGGCCCAGATCACCCCGCCGGCAGAGCTGCACGCGCATCACAATCGCGGCAGTGACCGCATGGTCAGCCTCGTCGTCCAGGACGAAGGCCTGCATTACTACACGAGGACACCAGGTTTTTCCTGGGATTAGGGCGGCAGGGTTTACGGCTCGTTGCGCTGCAAATGCGCCAGGACGGCGTCAAGCGGCTCGACGTCACCGAACTTGGCGTCGATGTCGAAGAGGTTCCACTCCACCGCGCCGGCGATGCGGTCGCCGACGCATTCGCGTACCACGATCGGGCGGAAGCCGTCGGCGATGCCGTCCTCCACCGTGGCGCGGACACAGGCGCTCGCCGTGGTGCCTGTGACGACGATCGTGTCGACTCCGGCGGCGGTCAGGAAGCTGGCGAGGTTGGTGCCGCGGAAGGCGCTGGCCTGTTTCTTGACGATGACCAGCTCGTCCGGCCGGCGGCCGAGCCGCTCGTCGATCTCCACGGCCTCCGAACCGGCGGTCAGTGTCTCGGCCGGGATCTTCTTACCCCACAGCCCCATGTCGGTGTGCTCACCCTCGATGATGTCGTAGGCCGTGGTGGTGTAGACAATCGGCAACCCTTTGGCGCGGAACGCGTCCAGCACCTGCTGTACGGCGGGAATGATCGTTTCCATGCCCTCGCAGGTGAAGGGATAACCCTCTCGCGTCCACGCATTGGCGAGATCGATATTGACCAGGGCCGGCTTTTTGCCCCAGCCGATGCGGCGCTGGAAGCCGCGGTTCTGGTAGAGTTCGGAATCGGCCGCGAAAAGCTTCTCCAGCAGCGCCTTGGTATCGTTGTCCACGGGGTCTAATCCTTGAAGAATTCGAGCAATTTTTCGGCAACGAAGTCCGGTTGCTCCTCGGGGATGAAATGGCCGCTCTCCGGTGCGACGCAGGCGGTGACGTTATCGGCGACGCGGCGCGTCGACTGTTCCGGCTCCTCGCCGCGGCCGCGCGCTTCCCACTTTGCGCCACCCATCGCCAACACCGGCATGGGCAGACGGAAGCCCGTCTCCAGCAGCGCGCGGTTCGCGGCCACGTCCTGCGGCAGGGCGCGGTAGAAGGCGAAGCCGGCCCGCATCGCGCCGGGCTGGGTGTAGGTGCGCAGATACTCGTCGATGGTTTCCTGGTCGAAGGCGTCGGGCTTCCAGGCGAAGTTGCGGTAGAACCAACCGAGATAGATGTCCTCGCGGCCTTGGGTGAGGGCCTCCGGTAAATCCAGAGTGATATGGAACGGATGGTGCCAGCGCCGGCCGCCCTGGCTGAAATCGCCGCCATCGCCGGGGATGACCACGTCGAGGATCGCCAGTTTCTCGACCGCCTCCGGATGGGCGGCGGCCAGCGCGAAGGCGGTCGGGCCACCCCAATCGTGACCGACCAACAGGAAGCGATCATGGCCGAGCGTGCCGTTTACGACGCGCCAGATGTCGTTCGCCACCGTCTGTTTGTCGTATCCGTCCGCCGGTCGCGAGGAATCGCCAAGGCCGCGAAGATCGGGCGCGATCACGGTGTAATGGGGCGCCAGTTGCGGAATGATATCACGCCATTCGTACCAGGTTTCGGGCCAGCCATGCAGCAGCACGACGGGTGGGCCTTCACCGGCGGTGACGTAGTGAATCATGACGTCGCCGAGATCGGCGTAGTGGTGGGCGAAATCGCTCATCTATCCTGCGGCGTGAAAGCCGCCTCCTCGATATCGCCACCCTGCGCGGTGACGAAATGCGACATCGGCACCTCACGCCAATCCTCGGCCTGCGAATTCAGCGGTTCCGACAGGACCATCAGCCCTGGTTCCGTGCTGCCCTTCGCCGCACCAAGACCGGCAAAAAGGGTCGGGGCGCGATCGTCGCTCGCATAGCGTATGGCGAAGATATGGTCCCCGTCCGTGGCGGCGGCCGTGAGGCGCAGGGCGCTGGTCACGCCGGCCTCCGCCATGACGGCCTCGACCTGCGCCACGGTCCGCGCGAACGCCGTCTGCGGATCGGTTTCCAGCCCGTTCGACAGCAGGATGTAGAAGAAGGTCTCGCTGTCCGTGCTGCCAAGCCTGTGGCTGTAATAATCCGGCGAGATCAGCCGATCGAGCTGATGGCGAATGGCCCCGTAGCCGCCGATCTGCCCGTTATGCATGAACAGCCACTTGCCGTAGCGAAAGGGGTGGCAGTTGCTGCGCGAGATGCCGGTACCGGTGGCGGCCCGGACATGGGCGAAGAACAGTCCGCACTCGACCTGTTCTGCGACGCATTTCAGATTTTCGTCGTTCCAGGCCGGCAGCACGTCGCGGAACAAGCCTGGCTGCGGGTTGCTGCCGTACCATCCCAGACCGAAGCCGTCGCCATTGGTCGGCGTAATGGCCATTTGCGCGGACAGACTCTGCTGGATCAGCGAATTCTCCGCCTCGAAGAGGAAGGTGTCCGGGTGGACCGGGGGTCCGGAATAGGCGAGCCAGCGGCACATGGGAGAAGATTAGATCAGATCGAGGATCGTTGGAATCTCATATCGCGATCAGCGCGACGGGATTTGGTAGATGACGATGCCGGAGTGCCCTTCCGACAGAACGTTCATCAGCTTTTTCGGAATGCGGTCTTCCAGCCCGGCGAGTTTGAGAAGCCGCCCCGCGATCTTGGAGGAAGGCC
>JAPPPC010000285.1 GCA_028817685.1 Rhodospirillaceae bacterium | reverse complement strand
GAACAGCGGCTTCGCGTCTACAAGCTCCTCATCCACACCGGTAAAGCTTGTATCCCCGGACGTCGCCAAAAGGCGCCCTTCACGGTCGGATAAGAATGAGAATGAATGCGCCATACCGCCGCCCCGTCAATTCGCGCCGCCTAAACTGCGACACCGGTCTTAACCCCCGACCAGTCTCGAACGGCGTGGTTAAGATCGCGTAAGCGACCTGTCCCGCCGTGCCTCGCAGCAACATGGCTAATTTACCGCGAAAAGCCGGCGGGAATATCCCCAAATGGGGGAGATATGAACGAAATTAAGGTGCGTGGCGCGGCACCGCTATTGTTCGCGCCCGATCGCCTGTTCCGATTTCAACATATCGATCTCGGATTCGGAAAATCCCCAAGCCGCCAAGGCTGATTCCGTCTGCGCACCGAAATCCGGCGGTCCGCCTTTTACGCTGGACGGCGTCCGGCTGAAACGCGGCGCCGGCCCCGGTTGGACAATTCCCTCAACTTCGACAAAGCTGCCTCGCGCCTGGTTGTGCGGATGGTGCGGCGCCTCGCTGAAGCTCAAGACCGGTGCAAAGCAAATGTCCGTGCCTTCCATAATGTCGCACCATTCGTCCCGGGTCTTTTCCTTGAATTTCGCGTCCAGGGTTTCGATGATCTCCGGCCACCCCTCCGGATCGAGTTGCCCGGGCAGGTCTGCAGGATCAAGTTCAAGTGTCTCCAATAGTATGGCGTAGAACTTCTCCTCGACGGCCCCTATCGATATGTGCTTCCCGTCTTTGGTTTCATAGCAACGCCAGAACGGTGCGCCGCCATCCAGCGGATTACTTTCCCTGGTGTCGGTCCAATGACCGGAAGAGGCGAGCCCAAAGCAGGCCATCGCCAGATAAGCCGATCCTTCCGTCATCGCGACATCGACAACCTGCCCCTTGCCGGAATTGCGCGCCTCCAGCATGCCGGCGAGCAGCCCCATGACCAGGAACATGGCACCACCGCCCATATCGCCAATCACGTTGAGCGGCGGCACCGGCCGTTCGCGCGTGCCTATGGCGTGCAATACGCCGGATAGTGAAATGTAGTTGATGTCATGGCCTGCGACCGGGGCAAGCGGTCCATCCTGCCCCCATCCGGTCATGCGTCCGTAGATCAGCCTTGGATTGCGCGCCAAGCATTCGTCAGGACCGAGTCCGAGCCGCTCCATCACGCCAGGGCGCATCGGATCAACCAACGCGTCGGCGTTCTCGATCAAACGCAGAACCGTTTCGACCCCCTTCGGATGCTTCAAATCAACCGCAATCGACGGCCGTCCACGGCGACGGATATCCGCTTTCACCCCGGCGTATTCGAAGCCGAGACCGGTCGGCCCCTTTCGGTCGATACGAACGATGTCCGCCCCCATATCGGCCAGAAGCGAACAGCAAAGGGGCGACGGTCCGATGCCAGCGATCTCGACGATTTTGTAGCCGGCAAGCGGACCGACAGTCGTGGAATCCGGCATCGGTTAGCGGTTTGCGCCAATCAACAGATCAACGCTCTGGCCAGCCGCCGTCCGAGCCCAATCATCCAGCGTCTCTCCAGAGGCACTGCTGATGGGATGGTCGATGACCACGAACGGATAACCGTCCGCGCCCAAAACGCGGGCCATGAGTTCGGCGGCACTCACGAATTTGGTGGTCATGATACCGACCGCCGGTTTGCCGATCTTCTCGCCGATCACTGCGTCATGCAAACTGCACGACGAGCAACTGCCTCAATCGCCTATACCGGCGACGACGGCGTCCCAGCCTTGCGCTTCTTCCACCAGATGGGCATCGGCAGGGGCGCTGTAGTTCGATTTTGTCCGGCGGACAACCTCGGCAACCCCGTACGTTTCTTTCAACTCGCTCTCGAACGCGTCGAAAAACGGAATCGTATTCTTCTTCCCATTCGAGATGATGCCGACCGTGGCACCCTGCAGCGCTGAGAGGCGTGACGCCAAGGCAAAACCGCCAGCATCCGCCTCATGTGTAGGATCGAGTATTTCCATCCTAGGGACCTCTCCTTTCTTTCCACAAACTCAATTCGCCGGCGGCTCGCAATCGAGACAAGCGCCGATCGCAACCGTCACCGCCCTGCTCTTGTGCCCCAGCCAAGGGGCTATAACCGCGCCGAAACCGCCCGCCGGTCCACCGGCCGCGATGATCCGCAAATGTTCGGGATCCGGTAACGCCGGATACTCTTGATCGACGCGATTGCTTACGCCGTTTGCTTTAC
>JAPPPC010000144.1 GCA_028817685.1 Rhodospirillaceae bacterium | reverse complement strand
CATAGACGGCGCGGGGACAGGCCACCGTCCCATCGTCCTGCAGCTCGGTGGTGCCCGCGATGAAGACCCGGTCGCCGACGCGGACAGCGCGCGAATAACCGAAATCCTCCTCGGTCGGCCGGCCCGATGAGATACGCTGGGCGTTCTGCTCCGCGCCGTCGACGGCATCGAACTCGATTTCGATCAACTGCGCCGGCCGCGCGAGACGCTTGACGCCAACGACCGTCGAGGCCGGCCGGACATCGCGAAAATACTTACCAAGCGCCCGACCCGCCACTTCGACGACGCTCAAATCGGTGATGTAGGTGCGGGTCCGCACGACATCTTCAAGCCGCCCGCCAGCCTTGCCCATGCTTTGCCGGGCAATGTCCACGATCGCGTCGACCTGCGCCGCGACGTCCCCTTCGCCAATGACATTGCCTTCGGTGTCGATCGCGGTCGTGCCGGACTGCATGACCATGTCACCGACCCTAAGCGCCCGCGAGTAATGCGCCAAATGCTCGAGCGGCCGGCCCGACCCGACATTGATGCGGCGATATTTTCCCATGGAACTAGCCCCTGTGATTTGGTTTTACCGGAATCTATCAGCTACCCACACGAGGGTCACGCGACAGGTTGTTGCCGAATAACGGGAAACCAAGTGCGCGCACCTTTTCTGTCTGGAAACCATCGGACCGATCAGTCGACGGCAGCGTTCAACAAATCCAGTTGTGCCTGATAATCTGCAACCGTGTCGTATGTCAGGCCGCAAACGAGACGATTCACGCCAAGACTGCGGTACTCTTCCAACAGTTCGCGGGACTGGGTCCGGTCGGATAGCGGCAGGCGCGCCGATGCGGTGATCGTTCCAGGCGGCTTGCCTGCGGCCTCAGTCAGTTCGCGATATTGCGGTAGAGCCGAGGCGATGTCCTTTGGCGTCCGGGCGATCGGGAACCAGCCATCGCCGTATTTTGCCGCTCGCTCGGTCGCGAAGGGTGCGCGGCCGCCGACCAAGATCGGCGGTTTCGGCGGACGCGGTTTGAACAGAAAGGTCTGTCCATGCGCCGCGACCTCATCCGCCGCAAAACAGGTTTCGAAGAATGCCAAAGTTTCATCGGAAACCCGACCCCGCTGATGCCGGTCCATACCCAGCGCCTGGAATTCCGCGTCCATCCAGCCGATCCCCACACCGAGGACAAGACGGTTGCCGCTCAACTCCTGCACGGTGGCAATCTGCTTGGCCGTCGGCAATGCGGCCCGATAGGGCAGGATCAGCACGCCAGCGCCGAGATTGACCCGTTCCGTGACCCCCGCCAGCCAGGCGAGGGTCGCCAGGATATCGAGATACCGCCCGCCACTGCCTTCGGCGTCATCGGGCGGAATTGCGATGTGATCCACAACCCAGATCGACTCGAACCCCATCGCTTCCGCGGCCCGCGCACATCCCGCCATCACCGTGCGGGTCGACTGCGTGCCCATATTCCTGATTCCGACACCGATATCCATTTGCACCCCTTTGGTTCCAATCTCCGGCCAGCGTTCGGCCCATCCGCCACTAACCCCAGGTAGGTATTAACCAAAACATTCACGTCAAATCGTAACGCATTCATAAGGTTTTGCGCGGAAAGTCTGGCGGAGCCACACCGGCATCCTAACACGAACCGCGAACGGACCCTGATCTCGTCATGGCATATAGCAACCCATATAGGCGGTTGAACCGAATTATCCGCGTTTTATCATCAACTTGCCGTAACTGCAGGTCGTTCCTGATCGGACTTTTGGGTCTAACCGTGGTCTCGGCAACGGCCATGGCCGCCGAGAAGCGCCATGTCATCGTGCTGGAAACGATGACCCTGCCTTTGGTGCAATCAACGACGGAATGGTTCCGCAAAGAAATGGCCAGTCTCGGTTATGCGGATGGCGGCTCCATCAGCTACCGCGTGGTCAATGCGGAAGGCAATGTCGACACGGCGAAACAGCTCCTGTCGAGCGCGATCCGCCAGGAGGCGCCAAGCATGGTCGTGTCCATCGCGACCCTAGCATCGCGCGCGACCCGACAACTCTTGAATGAAAGCGAAACACCGCAAGTTTTCGCGATCGTCGCAGATCCCGTTGGCGAAGGATTCGTGCCCGCCGTTGGCAAAGCCAGCGCGAGCAACGTCACCGGACGAACCCATGTCGTGCCGGCTGCGGCCAAGCTGCAAGTCGTTGCGCAAAGCATCGCCACGCTTTCCGAAAACGCGCCCTTCAGGATTGCACTGCTACGGTC
>JAPPPC010000441.1 GCA_028817685.1 Rhodospirillaceae bacterium | reverse complement strand
TAGCAGAGCACGGTGCCGACCTCGCCTTCACATATGAGGGCGAGGCGATGGAGAAACGGGTGCGGCCGCTTGCCGAATCACTCGGATCGGCCCATGTTATGCCGTGCGACGTTACCGATGATGCCAGTGTGGACGCGACATTCGCGACACTGGCCGAAGCGTGGGGTGATCTCGACTTTGTCGTTCACGCCATCGCATTCTCCGACAAGGATGAATTGAAGGGAAAATACGTCAATACATCGCGCGAGAATTTCAATCGGTCGCTCGACATTTCCTGTTATTCGTTCACGGCTATCGCGCAGAGGGCGGTGCCTTTGATGCGTAATGGCGGCAGCTTGGTCACATTGACCTATTATGGTGCCGAGCGGGTCATGCCTCATTACAACGTCATGGGCGTTGCCAAAGCTGCTTTGGAAGCGAGCGTCCGTTATCTCGCCGTGGATCTGGGAGACCAAAGCATCCGCGTCAATGCGATTTCTGCGGGGCCGGTCAAGACCTTGGCAGCATCGGGAATTGGTGATTTCCGCTATATCTTGAAATGGAACGAGTTGAACTCGCCCCTACGGCGCAACGTGAGTATCGAGGAAGTCGGTGGTGCGGGCCTGTACCTGCTTAGCGATCTGAGTGCCGGTGTCACCGGCGAAGTCCATCATGTCGACTGCGGCTACAACACGGTGGGCATGGTTGCCGTTGACGCGGCAGAGGAGGTCTCCGAGCTCTTGGCGGGGATCAAAGGTAAGTCGTAAGAGACGGCCGGTATCATGTCGTCGAACAGTTTCGGCCAGCTATTCCGAGTGACCACCTGGGGCGAGAGCCATGGTGCGGCCATTGGTTGCGTCATCGATGGGGTGCCGCCGCGCCTGGCAATCGACGAAGCGGAAATTCAGACCTATTTGGACCGGCGCCGGCCGGGCCAGTCCCGTTTTACGACCCAACGGCGCGAACCCGATACGGTGAGGATTGTATCGGGCGTCTTCGAAGGGGTTACCACGGGAACTTCACTCAGCTTGATCATCGACAATGTGGATCAGCGCTCCAAGGATTACAGCGAGATCAAGGACAAATTTCGCCCGGGGCATGCCGATTATACCTACTGGCAGAAGTACGGTATCCGCGACTATCGCGGTGGCGGACGCTCTTCGGCGCGGGAGACGGCGATGCGGGTGGCTGCCGGCGCGGTCGCGCGCAAGATATTGGGCGATTCGATTACGATCCGTGGGGCGTTGGTGCAGATTGGCGACCTTTCGGTCGACCGCGCCGCTTGGGACTGGGACGAAGTCGAGCGCAACCCGTTCTGGTGTCCTGACGCTGGCATGGCAAAGAGCTGGGAAGGCTATCTCGACAAGGTCCGCAAGTCGGGTTCGTCGACCGGTGCGGTGATTGAGGTCACGGCGTCTGGTGTCCCCGTTGGGTTGGGCGCGCCAATTTACGGCAAACTCGATGCCGATATCGCTGCTGCGATGATGAGCATCAATGCCGTTAAAGGCGTTGAGATCGGCGCGGGATTTGCGGCCGCCGCATTGTCCGGGGAGGAGAATGCGGACGAGATGCGGATCGGCAATGACGGCACGGTGCGGTTTCTGTCGAATGCGGCTGGCGGCGTGCTCGGGGGAATTTCCACTGGTCAGGATGTCGTCGTTCGCTTCGCGGTCAAGCCGACCAGCTCCATCCTGGCGCCGCGCAGGACGGTTACGACGGACGGTCAGGAAACGGAGATTTCCACCAAGGGCCGTCACGATCCCTGTGTCGGTATCCGCGCGGTTCCGGTCGGTGAAGCGATGCTGGCCTGCGTCTTGGCCGATCATCTGCTGCGGCATCGTGCGCAATGCGGCGCATAGGCCGGTTTTTCCTCTACATGTTCGCGTCGGTTGGCGCGTTGGTGACACTCGCTTTTGTGTCGGTGATCGTATTGGCGGTTACCTATGAAAAAGCTGCGCCGGAGTTGCCAGAGCAGATCGTTCTGCGGCTCGATCTCGATCGCGGGATTTCGGATAGCCGGTCCGATGATCCGTGGCGTCGGCTGCGGGGCGACAAGACAGTGCATCTCTATGATGTCGTGGACACCTTGGCCACGGCAGAGAAGGATGACCGGGTCGTTGGTCTGGTAATTCGCTTGGGTGCCACGCGCATCGGTTTGGCGCATGCGCAGGAACTTCGTCAGTCGATCGAAGCATTCCGGTCTCGGGGCAAGTTTGCGATGGCCTTTGCGCAAACCTTCGGCGGGCTCGGAAACGGCACGACTGAATATTATCT
>JAPPPC010000707.1 GCA_028817685.1 Rhodospirillaceae bacterium | reverse complement strand
GCAGGGCGGTCGTGTCGATGGTGCCGCAGACCACAGGCCAGAACCGGCGTCCGCCGGTGGCGTCCTTGAGATAGCCGCCTTCGGGGTTGACGGTGCCCGCAAACACGCACTGGCGTGGCAGGTCGACGAGACGTTTGCCGTAGGGTGGCCGGAAGCGATCCTGGGGCCGGGTGATGAAGGCCTTGACGGTGCCGACCTCGGCGCGCGACATGGTGTCCAGTTCGGCGATCTCGATGATCCACACGCCCTTGGTCTCCATGGCGGCGTCTTTGCTGCCGAGATCGGAGAGGCGGTCGGCGAACCAGGGTTCGGCTAGGATGCGAAGGGCACTGGACTTGCGAATGCCCTGAGGGCCTTCCAGGATCAACGCACAGTCGGCCTGGACGCCGGGGCGGTAGATGCGGGCGATGGCCGAGATCAGCCAGCGTGGGCCAACAGCGCGGATGTAGGGCGTATCTGTTGCACCCAGATAGTCGATCAGCCAGCGTTCGATGCGCGGCGTGCCGTCCCAGGTGAGCGCATCGAGATATTCCCGGACGGGATGATACTTGCGATCCCGGGCGACGGCTTCGACGGCCTGACCGGCAACGGAGGCCGGGGTCATGATATCCTGGCGCTGCAGCCAGTCGGCGACCAGGAAGTCGTCGCGGTCGGACCAGGGTGTATCTTCCCAGGTGGTGCGATCGGTGAGCCAGGGCGGTGCCTTGCGGGCGACTGTGGCGGTCGCAAACTCGTTGTGCCAGAGCACGCCGTCCCATTCCGGGGCCTCGCGGAGCGCGGTGATGGCGTTGGCAAGAACCGGTCGGGGATCGCCTTCCCGGTTATAGAGGAGGCTTTGTCGCCATTTGGCGGAATAGCTGTCGGCGGCGATGGCGACGCTGAAAATGTTGCGGATGGCGTCTTCGCCGTCCTGTTGCAGCACGTCGTTAAAATCCATGGCATGGGGCGGCTCGGCGACGGTGACATCGCAGCCTTGGCCTTGGAGGATGGTAACGGAATTGCGCAGACGTTGATCAGCCTTGCTGCCGGGCTCGTCGCCGTCGCGGGCGACGATGACGGGAATGCCGTCGGGCACGGGCGCGCGGGCGATGTTGGAAAGGCCGAGACAGGCCCAGGTCTCATGACCGGTGGCTTGCCAGACGGAGAGGGCGGTCTCAACGCCTTCGGCCAAGACAATGGGGGTGGTGCCATGCAATCGGACGGCGGCGACCTCGGACCAGCCGTCATGAGCCTTATTGGTGCGTTTCTGGATCTTGATCGGGGCCTTGCGCCCGTCCTCGGTGACATAGATCTGTTGCAGACCGTGAACCGTGCCGTCGGCGTCGGTGGAAAGGGCGACCAGGGCGCCGTAGCGTCCATAGGCGTTTGGCCGGAACCGCAAGCTGTCCGGAAACGATGCAACGGTGATGCCGCGATTGCGCAGATAGGTCTCGGCGGGTGAGCCGATGATATCCTGGCATTCGGCGACGATGGCCTCGACCTTCTCGGACGGGCTCAAGGTCTTGCGAGGCTTTGGATTGCCTGTCGGCTGAACCGTAATGCCCAGCCAGTCGCGCGCCCAGGCGCAGGCCTGTCCGTTGGCGAGGTTCTTGTGGGTCCGGACCAGTTCCATGGCGTCGCCGCCGATGGCCTGTTCATGATCGTACCAGCGCCCCTTGTCCTTGCCGCCGATCTCGACGGCCATGCTGCCCTTGGAGCCGAAGCGCAATTGCTCGCGGGTGGACAGCCCCTTATTGGGTTGGCCAAGCAGTTCACGTGCAAGGGCTTCGATGCGGTCATTGAGCCGGGCTGCGATATGAGAAAATGAAAGATCGTTCACGGATGGCGACCTCCATATTCCTGCATCTCGATCCATGAGATGATGGATGAGCGGCGGGCAGCGATCTGCGAGCCGAGGCGGAACCAGGGCAGTCGGCGTTTGGACTGCGTGGTGAGGTAATAGACCCGACGCTGATACTTGTACTCGGTACTGCCATAGATGAAATCAGCTATGGCGGCCGCGCCGATCAGCAGGTCGTCGTGCAAGGTATTTTCCATCATTACCAAACCACCCTGCGGCGAGCCGGTTGGGATTTGCGTTCCTCACGGCGTTCCTGTCGCAGCATCCATTCCCGGACGGCGGCGATGCGGTAATAGACCTTCTTGCCGACGAGCAGGTAAGGCGGGGCCTGGCGCAGTTGCCGGTCACGCTGGGCGGTGCGCAGCGACACGCCACGCTGGCGGCAGTATTCGTGTTCGTCGATGTAGCCCTCGAAC
>JAPPPC010000265.1:9665-31219 GCA_028817685.1 Rhodospirillaceae bacterium | reverse complement strand
TCGGTTTCGGCGGACGGGACACCGCCATCTGCGGCCGGGTCGCCGATTCCACCTGTTCAGGAGCCGTTGCGGGGCCCAAAAGGCTGGCGCTCTCAGTCGCAACAGCGTCCAGCAGGACTAAGGGGGTGTCCTTTTCCTTAAATTTCCCGGCAACGACCCCTTCGGACCGATCGACCAAGACCGCAAAACACCCTTCGTAGGGCGACAAGAAGCGTAAATCGCCCCCGCGAACGACGATGCAGACCTCATCATTTTCGACACGCCACGTGCCGTAAGCGTCGTAACTGCTCCCGGTTGTGATCTCGGCATCCCATGTCCCGTTCTTCAGATAGGTCATATCCCATCGGTGGTCCCCGAGACTGTCATTCGGATATCCGAACTCCTGGATGTCCGTGAACAATAGTTCGATTTCTGGGCCTTTAAGCTGCTGAAATGCACCCGACTGCGCACTTACCGGCGAAACAAAAATCGCCGGTAAAAGGGCGAGGGTGGCAATTAGGTTGATCCGCATCGCATACCGTTTTCGACTGAAAGGAACCCACCCTTGGCAGAACGCGGTACTGCCGCCGCATCGTAGACAGTTGCCCGAGTTGATAGCTTACGGTGTTCGCGTCCTATTCACCAGTTCAAGCAGCTGGTGCAGCCGACGGTCGCCGATACCAAGTTCATCGAGGTGGGCGACCGTATTTTCGAGGTAGGCGCGGTTCGTGCCGGAAATACCGACGCCACGGCGGATCATGCGCACGATCCGGTCTTGCGGCAGACGGCCGGCATAATCTTCATGCGCCGGATTTGCGACAAAAGTGCGGCAGGTCACGGACCCGCTCGCTGTACGCGCACCGGACACCCGCAAATTGTAGACGGTTGAGACGGCTTCCCGATCCCAGGTCAGCATTTCCCGGTCCCAAAGATAATCCAGGATCTCATGCACCCCGTCCTTCGGGAGCCGAAATGCCAAACCACGGCAAGATCCGCCCCGATCCAGCCCCAACACGAGGCCGAGCTGTTCGTCGGTGCCGCGGTAATAGTTCGAATAGATACAGAACGCGCGATGATACCCGTGCAGCAGCGCCGGACGCTTTTCCAGGAATTCGAACCCCGGATTCCACATCAGGGAGCCGTAGGCGAACACCCAGACATCGCCATCGATGGCGTGCAGCAGCGCCCGCTGCGCCGCTACATCGCGCACCAACTGTTGTTCCGCTGAACCCTGTCCGTCCATCGCTCCGCCTATTCCCCTGGTCCGATCATGCGCCTATAACGGAGCGCAGGACGATGCGCGAACCGGTGACCTAACAGATTTGACGGGCGCCCGAACAGGAAAATTTTCACCGCGCTTCTGTGTGTAAGGGGACGGGATGGCGGCGCCATGATCTCGCGTAAATCGGCTCTCGTTATCGGCGTACTCGCCTTGGCAACGGCCTATACCGGCTACTGGTTCTATGCCCGCACCCTCGCGCTGCAGGTAATCGACAATTTGACAGAGCAGCGCCGCGCCGAAGGGTTTACCGTCTCCTATGACGGACCCGACATCAGCGGATTTCCGCTCCTGGTCCGCGCCGAACTGGAAAATCCTCGGTTGGAAAGGGACGCATTCGCCTGGCGCGGCGAACGCCTGCGGATCGAAATGCAGCCTTGGAACTTTCGCCGCATTCGCATCGATTTGGATGGCAAACAATGGGTGACCCCAACGGCGGGCGCCGCGCAAATGGTCTTGGTACCTGCAGAGGCGGCTGTCGTCGCCAACCTTTCCGCGACGGGCCGGCTTGCCGATGCGGCACTGCTCGTGCGCGACCTTACACTCTCCGATCCCGCTGGATCGTCGCTGCTGCAGGCAGCGGAACTCTGGCTGGAAGCGACAGCCCCGGTTGAGCCTCCGAAATCGGATCAAGACGCCAGCCTGGCGCTCTCCCTGTCCGCGGCCGACATTTTGCTGCCCAAAGATGTCGATGGACCGCTCGGACGGACCCTTTCAAAATTACGCGCTGACTTGCAGGTCAGAGGTGATGTTCCCAGCGGCAGCCCCGCGAAGGCGCTGGAAGCCTGGCGGCGCGGCGGCGGAACCGTGGATGTCGACTGGTTTCAGGTCAATTGGGGGGAACTGGACTTGCGCGCCAAAGGAACGGTAGCCCTCGACGCTGAGGCGCGTCCGCTGGGCGCGTTCTCGACCGATATCCGCGGACATAATCATGCGCTCGACGCACTTGTGGCCCATGCAGTCTTAGAACCGGGTGCAGCGACAATGGCGAAGATCGGTCTGGCGTTGCTGGCGAAATCACCGCCCGAGGGCGGCGCACCGGTGCTGACTCTACCGGTAACCGCACAGGACGGGCACCTCTATGCCGGCCCGTTCAAGATTTTGGATTTGGTTCCGATCCGCCTTCCGGCGCCGCGTTAACCGTCCCGCCTTCCGGCAAGTCGGCCGTATTCCCGCCTTCCGGCTCCACCGCACTAAAGCTGCCCGCCTGCTTCATCTCGATGATACCGCGGCGGATTGCACGGGTGCGTTCGAACCAGGATTCGAGCTTGTCGCCTTCACCCCAGCGAATGGCCCGCTGCAGCGCGGTCAGGTCCTCACTGAACCGGCCGAGCACCTCAAGCACCGCTTCCTTGTTGTTAAGGAAGACGTCGCGCCACATCACCGGATCGGATGCGGCGATGCGGGTAAAATCCCGGAAGCCGCCGGCGGAGAACTTGATGACCTCGCTGGTGCGGATCAGCTCGCCATTGTGAGCGGACTCGCGGCGCAAATGCTCCTCGAGGTCGCTCGCCGTGCCGACAATGGTGTAGGCGATAAGGTGCGGAAGATGCGAGGTAATGGCCAGTACCCGGTCGTGGTGGTCAGCATCCATGATCTCGACGATGCTGCCGACCTTCTTCCACATATCGACCACCTTGGCGACGGCGGCCTCGTTGGCAGCCGGCGGCGGGGTGATGATGCAGTAACGGCCTTCGTAGAGCTCCGGGAAACCCGCTTCGGGACCGGAGTTTTCCGTGCCGGCGACCGGGTGGCCCGGCACCAGATGAACGCCTTCGGGCAAGTAAGGCCCAACATCCCGGATCACCGCCTTCTTGACCGACCCCACATCCGTGACGATGCAACCCTTCTTGAGACCCGGCGCCATCTCTTCCGCGATCGCGGCATAGGCACCGACCGGCGCACAGATCACCACCAGGTCGGCATCGGCCACCGCCTCGAGCGCGGTCTCATGCGCGGAGTCGATAAAACCGATTTCCAAAGCCTTGGCTCGGGTCTCGGCGCTACGCGCGTTGCCGGCGATATGCCCCACCAGCCCGTCGCGTTTCAGCGCGTGACCCAAGGAAGAGCCGATCAGCCCCAACCCGATCAGGGCGATACGGTCGAACAGCACGGTATCGCTCATGCGCTTGCCAGGTGCTGCCGCAGCGCGTCGACGACAATGCGGTTTTCGTCTTCGGTACCGACGGTAATGCGGATGCATTCCGGCAGACCGTAACCGGCGACCAGGCGGGCGATGCAGCCGGCTGCCATCAGCGCGTCATAGCCGGCAACGGCGGCCTCCGTATCGGCAAAGCGGACGAGGATGAAGTTGCCGACCGACGGATGCACGGTAAGGCCCAACGCCGTCAGTTCATTGGTCAGCCAGGGTAGCCATTGGTCATTGTGGGACCGGCCCTGATCGGTATGGGCCACATCGCCCAGCGCGGCGATACCGGCCGCCTGCGCCGCCGCGGTGACGTTAAAGGGGCCGCGGATCCGGTTCAGCACATCAGCCACCGCCGGCGGACAATAGGCCCAGCCGAGCCGCAGTGCCGCGAGACCGAATATCTTCGAGAAGGTCCTCGTCATTACGACATTGTCGAATTCCTCGACCAGTTCGGACCCGGCGGAATAGTCGTTGCGGCTGACATACTCCGCATAGGCGGAATCGATCACCAGCAACACATCGTCCGGCAAACCTTCGCGCAGGCGGCGCATCTCATCGGTCGAAATATAGCTGCCGGTCGGATTGTTCGGATTGGCGACGAAGGCGATGCGCGTCTTGTCGCTGACCTTGGACAGCATCGCGTCCACATCGACGGTGTAGTTGGCCTCTGGCGCGGCGACCGGCGTCGCCCCGACCGAGCGTGTGGCGATCGGATACATCAGGAAGCCGTGCCGGCTGTACAGCACTTCATCACCCTGGCCGGCATAGGCCCGGACCAGCAGCGCGATCAGCTCGTCCGACCCGTTGCCGCAAACGATCCGATCGGCATCGCAGCCGAAACGTTCGGCGATCGCTTGCCGCAGATCGGTCGAACCGCCCTCAGGATAGCGGTGCAGAGATTCCGCCAGGTCGCGATAGGCGCTCACCGCCTTCGCGCTGGGGCCGAGCGGCGTTTCATTCGCCGAAAGCACGACGACCCGGTCGACGCCCGGCACCTCGTGCCCGCCACCGACATAGGCCTGGATATCCATGATCCCTGGTTGCGGTTTTGGCGTGCTCATGCCTCCGCCTCGCTTGTTTGGACAGGAACGCCGTAGGCGCCGATCGCTAGCACGGACCGAACCTCTTCAAGGTCGGCCAGTTTCCGCACCGGTTCGTCCTCCGCTTGGACGAACCCATCCACTTCCATCAGGTGCGCCGCGCCGTCGCGCCGATCGGTCACGATGAGCTGCGGGGTCAAACCGGCATTGGTGAGTAAGCTGCGCAGCCCAGCCCGGCTCAATTCGGTTTCCGTCTCGACGACCAGCAGCGACCGGTCGTCGCCGGTGGGGTCGAAATCGAGCTTGGCCAGCGCATAGGCCCCGACACCGCCCGTACGGGCGTTGCTACCCTCGATGAACGGCAACCGAGCCACGATTCGCGGTGCGACCGCACCGCCCATAGTGCGCCACCAAGCATCGCCATCTTCCGCTGGCACCGGCACCACGCCGATCGCCGCTTCGTCGCTGGACACCCGGGCCACGACTTCGCGCGGCGTTGCCAGGGTCGACATTTTGTCATGCGAACCGAAATGGTCGCGCGCCAGATCCCAGCAGCCCTGATCGCCCTCTTCGGCGCAGGCCACGACATGAAACGGGCCCTGCATGGCGGCGAAAACGGAAATCATCTCACGCCACATCCGGATCAGCGCGTGGCGCGGAAAGGCACCTTCGTGCCGTTGCATCAGGCCGCGCAACACCTTGATCTCGCGGCCGGGAATGAAATTACCGGTGTTCGTCGTACCCTTGGCCGCTATCACCTGCTCGACCACACGGGTCCGCCGCATGATCAGGTCATGCAACGCCGCATCGATCTCGTCGATTTCGCGGCGCACTTCTTCCAGCGGCTTGATCGCTTCACTCATTTCCTTAACGGGACCCGGTTTCGCAAGCCGGGTACTACTAGAGTTTCAGACCCAAAAAATCAAAGAAAACGTGACATTACCGAAATCGGCCAAACTGAAGATGACGGCCAGAGCAAATCGTGATTAATCGGAAATACCTTTGGTGATCCGATTAACACGCGAATTTTCTTCAATCCTATAGAGCGCGCAGATTCACGACTTTCATCGAGCGCAAATTTACGCTCGATGAAAGTCGTCCTGCGCTAGCCGGACTCGCCGTCCATCTGGTCTTTGCCGGCCGACCGGCGCCCGGTCGGCGGAGCCTGCGCCGGTGGTGCCGCCGGCGAAGCAGCCGGCATCGGCGGGGGCTTCGTCGAAGAGGCGTCGCCCAGCATGCGGACCGGCGCCGCCGGTGCGTTTCCATCCCGGTCTTCGCCGAAATAGATCGTCTGGTGCGGGAAGGGAATCTCGATACCCAGCTCGTCGAAGCGCCGCTTCATCCGCAGATTGAAGGCCCGGCGCACGCCCCATTGCTGCAGCGGCTTGGTCTTGATACGGGCGCGGACGATCACCGCGGAATCGTCAAACCGGTCGAGCCCCTGCACCTGAATATCTTCCAGGATTCTGTCGCTGAAGTCGGGGTCCGCGCGCAGTTCGGCCCCCAGCTCTTCGATCACCGTGATGACCGCATCGATATCCTCGCGGTACGCGACGCCGATCTCCATGAAGGCGAAGGAGAAGTCGCGGGTCATGTTCTTGATCGAGCTGACATCGCTGAACGGAACGGTATGGATCGTGCCGCTGACGTCGCGCAGCCGGATCGTCCGAATGGTCACGGCTTCGACGACGCCGGAATGACCGGCGACCTCGACCACATCGCCCGCATGGATCGAATCCTCCAGCAGGATAAACACGCCGGTAATCACGTCCTTGACCAGGGTCTGCGCCCCGAACCCAACGGCGAGCCCGACCACACCGGCACCGGCCAATAGCGGACCGATATTGAGGCCAAGCTCCGACAGCACCGTCATCGTCACCACAACCGCCAAAACCACGGTAAAGACGTTGCGCAGCAGCGGCAGCAGGGTGCGGGCCCGCTGGCTGCGTGTGACCGTGTCGCCGTCCGCGTCGGTCGCGGCGAGGTAGCGTTCGATCAAGGCGCCGATGATCTCCCACGCCACCACCGCGACGCCGACGATCAGCACGATCATAATGGCGCGGCCCAGCACGAAACGCCCCGCATCGGATGCGAACCAGGAAAAGATGTCGAGGCCCCAGGCCTGCAGCACCGCGAACAGCACCAGCACGTAGAGCACGCCCCGCGCTGCCGACTGGATCAGCGGCAGGTAGCGGTTTGCCCGCGCCTCCAGGCCCGGCAGGCGCGCGTTGAGTTCCTGGCCCAGCGTGAACGCCCGGCGCACTACCTTCCGCAGGAACAATTCGACCAGGCGGCCGATCACGACGATGGTTATCGTCAATACGGTGGCGCGCAGCACGAACTCGAAACCACCGCTGATTTCGAGCGCCCAGACCGTGTAGCTGACCGCGACATAGACGATCGTCAAAATATGCCAGACATCGGCGAAGCGTCGGCGAATCACCGGCAGGAAGCCGTCGCCACCGCCGCGGACCCAAACCGCCACCGCCGTCCGGTTCTGCAATATCAGCATGACCAGCAGCAGCGCGACGGCGAGGCCGAGCACCTTGAGCAGCGCATTGTTCGCCGCCGGGTGCAGCCCCAGAAGATGCGAGGCGTGCAGGATGAAGAATCCGTAGATCGCCAAATTGGCGAGCCGTTTGACCCAGACGAAAAGGTAGTTTGCCGTCTCGTCGCCCAACGGGAAAAGCCGCAGCTCAGTCACTTTCGGGGCCAACAGCATGCGCGCCACCGCGATCACACTGCGTGCCAGCACGCTGGCATTGATCAGCGTAATCGCAGCGAGCCGTCCGCCCGCCTGTTCCGGTCCGAACAGGGTCAGTCCGCCGTAGGCTGCAGCGGCAAATACAGCGATTGGCGCCAGATCGAGTACCGTACGAGCCAGCAGCAAAACCGTGGTGAGCCAGAAATCATCGTCAGCCCGGGCTTCGATGGCGCTGCGCGGCCGGCGCAACGCCATGCGCGCTAGCCACTCCGCCACGATGCCGGCCGCAAGCACGAGCGCCAAGCGGCCCAGAATCCCGATCCATTTCGAGCGGGTCTCCGCGTCGGAGAGGCCGTCCCGCAAGGTCGCCAGCACCGCCGGCAGATCGAAGACCACTGCCGCCGCCAGTACCAGTTGCTCGCTTACCGCGCCCACACGCTCTGTCAGTTCCGCCAGGATCCGCGTCCCGAGTCCCGGCGGCTCTTCCGCCACCGCGCCCTGCGCTTCGATCAACGCCTTCAGATCACGCACCAAACCCTCGCGCCGATCCTTGTCCTCCAAGGTCTCGACGAGTTTTTCGAGGGATTCGGGAGTGGTGGCGACAGGCGCGGACGGCGTTTGCGCCGCCGCAGGCGCCGCCATCGCGAAAATCAGTGCAATTACCAGTAGGATTCGGCGCACGACCGTCGTTGCTCCTTCGTGAGCTATAACATTACGCAATCTACCGTTGATGCTGCGCTTATCAAGCGTTTGCGCCAGCGCTTACCCCTGAACCGCCGCCTTGCGCCGTTGCGTCCGTACAACGCCGAGACCGATGGCGAAGAGGCCGACGAGGATGGGGACGAGCCCGATATTGAGGAAGCGCAGAGTAGAGTCGAGCGCTTCGATATCCTTGCGCAGCTCAAGTTGGACAGAGCGCAACTCCTTGCGGATCGCCAGCAGGTCAGTGCGCAGACCGGCCATCTGGTCGTCGAGCGCCTTCTGCTGTTCGGGGGTCAGCACCGCCTCGCCCTCCTGCGAGGTGCCACTGGCCTTGTTCTGCAACTCTTCGAAGTTCTTCTGCACCTCGGCCAGCCGCTTGACCAGCACCTGCTCACGCGACCGGAACTTGGCGTCCGCGGCAACACGCAGCGCTTCCACCTTGGTGAAGGGACGCTGCGCCGTGCCGCGGCTGCGCAGCGTGATCAAATCGCCGGAGCCGGCCAGATTCTCCAGCGCGTTGACGACGAAGTCGCCATTGTTCGCGAAAGGCAGTGCCACCCGCTGGCCAAAGAAGTCCTGCACCCGGACCCAGAAATGTTCCTGCAGCATGTCGGAGTCGGTGACCAGGATGACGTTCACCGGCGCCGTGGACTTGGCAACATGCGGCGCCCATTTGGGCCCTTCCGGCTCTTCCTTCGGCTTCTCTTCCGTCTTCGCCTCAGGTTCGGCCGGTTTTTCATCCTTCTTGTCTTCGCTGCCGGGCGCTTTCACTTCCTCCGGCTTCTTGGGTTTCGGCGGGCCGTCCGGGAAGGCGCTGTCGACCGGCCCGGTCAGCCGGGCGGCGAGCAGCAGCGATTTGCCAGCCGGTTTGAACTTCTCCACGAAGTCGAGCACGTTCGGCTGGCGCGCATTGATCAGATTCGTGTCGAAAGACTGGCTTTGCGTCGTCGTGCTCAATAACGGCTCGACCTTGACCGTTGCGTCTTTCGAAACCTCGATGACGCCGGCGCTGCCCATATTGATCGCGTTGATATCCCGCGTCACTGCATCGCCCCGGTCAATGGCGGTATCCTTTAAAGTCAGCCACAGCAGGTAGGGTGCCGGCTTCATGTCCTGCTCGGTACCGGCATTGACGATGCGGGCGAGATTGATGTCGCCGGCGGTCTGGCCTTCGACCACCTTCACGCCCCATTTTTCGGTCAGCTTGTTGAGGCTCGAATCCTTGGGTGCCATCGGCCGGCCAGCCGCGGCCGAGCCCTGCGCCAGTTCGCTGAACGGGTCGGCGAACACCAGCAACCGGCCTTTGCGCATCAGGAACTGGTCGATGGCGTAAAGATCCTCGTCGTCCAGGGTCGGATGGACGAGCATCAGCACGTCGATATCGTCCGTCATATCCTCCTTAAGGTCGAAGATATTGCGGACGTCGAAACCTTCCTTCAGCGCATCGATGATGAACCAGGCCTTCGGCCCGCCGGGCTGCGGCATGAAGGGGCCGAACAGCGGAAGACTGGTGACGACGCCGATCACGGGTTTCTTCGGGTTGGTCAGCCCTTCGAGCATGCGGGCCAGATCGTATTCCAGAAACGCCTCGCGCTGAGGCTGGAAGAAGCCGATCACCCCGGTACGGTCGCCGACCCGCGCGGCGAGGCCGAAATAGACCTTCTCGCCACTGGCATCGAGCGGCACGCCGGTAACGCCGGCGCCGACTGCCGCGTCCTCGATTTCCGAGAAGGGCTCCGGATCCTGCTCCACAACGGTGACCTTGCCGTTCGAGTTCGCCGCGAACTCGTTCACCACATCGCGCACCCGGCCGGCATAGTTGCCGTAGATCGCGACTTCCTTGACCAGGCGCTGCGAAACGTAAAGCTCGAACGTCACCGGTTCGGTCATCTTGTCGAGGATGCGCTGCGTGCCGTCAGATAGGGTGTAGAGCCGATCTTCGGTGAGATCGATGCGAACGCCGGTGAGACCCGACAGACCGGCATTCAGCGCGACGAACAGGCCAATCGCCACCGCGATCCCGATTACCCATCCGCCCTTGCGATTGAGAATTTGTCTGATCATGGCCGCCTCCTACTCCGCCTTCAGCCGGTCGACGGCCAGCATGTTGGCGAACAGGAACACCGCGATCAGCGAGAGAAAATAGACCACGTCGCGCAGGTCCAGCACGCCCTTGGAAATATCCGCGTAATGGGTCAGAAAGCTGAGCGAGGCGATGAAGTCGACCACGATAGCGGGAGCCCAGCCGGAGAAGAAGCCGAGCACGATCGGCGCACCGCTGGCGATCAGCACGAAACAGGCAGCGGTCGTCATCACAAAGGCGACGACCTGATTTTTTGTCAGCGCTGAAATGAACGAGCCTATTGCCAGAAAACCTGCCGCCATCAGCAGACTGCCGACATAACCTGCGAGAATGATGCCGTTGTCCGGATCGCCCAGATAGTTGACCGTGATCCAGAACGGGAAGGTCAGCGCCAGAGTGATCGCGGCGAAGATCACGGCGGCGAGATACTTGCCGATCACGACCTGTTTCAGCGACAGGGGCAGAGTCATCAGCAGCTCGATGGTGCCGGATTTGCGTTCTTCCGCCCACATGCGCATGGAAATCGCCGGGATCAACAGCATGTAAACCCAGGCGTGGAACTGAAAGAAGGCCGAAAGATCGGCCTGACCGCGGCCAAAAAAGCTGCCCATGAAGAAGGTCAACGCGGCCAGCAGCGCCAGAACGATGCCGATGACGACATAGGCGACCGGCGTCGCGAAATACTCGGCGAGTTCACGCCGGATAACGAACAGCATGTTGGTCATTGCGGCACCGTAGTGATTGAGCGGAACACCTGATCGAGATGGCCGCGCGCGATGTGGATTTCGTCGATGGTGATGTCGTGGCCGCGCATCGCCATCCCGACATCATTCAGAATCTGCGCCCCGCCTTTGGGCCGAACGAACAGTTGGTTGCGATGCCGCACTTCGACCGAAGAAACGGCTGGCAAGTCTTGCAACAATTGCCGCGCCCTATCGATGTCACCTTCGACCTGCAGGGAGACGGCATTGTGCTGATCGGAGCGGGCCAGCAATTCAGCCGGGGTCGCGTCCGCCACTATCTTCCCGTTGGCGATGATGATTGCCCGGCTGCACACCGCCTCGACCTCTTCCAGAATATGGGTCGAGATGACGATCGCCTTTTCCTCCGACATTTCAGCGATCAACTGCCGCACCTCGTGCTTCTGGTTCGGGTCGAGACCGTCTGTCGGTTCGTCCAAAATCAGAACGTCCGGATCGTGCAGCAGCGCCTGCGCGAGGCCGACCCGACGTTTGAAGCCCTTCGACAATGTGTCGATCGGCTGCGCCAGGATCGAACCGATCTGGGTCTTGGCGACCACGTCTCGGATCCGATCGATCCGCGCCGCGCCGGACAGGCCACGCACGCCGGCGATGAATTCCAGAAACCGCCCGGCCGACATATCCGCCCACAGCGGCGCCCCTTCCGGCAAATAGCCGATGCATTCCTTAACCGCGATCGGGTCGCGCTGCACGTCATGTCCTTCGACGCGCACCGTGCCCGACGTTGGCGCCAGGAACCCGGTGATCATCTTCATGGTGGTCGACTTACCCGCCCCGTTGGGGCCGAGGAAACCGAGCACCTCGCCACGTTCTACCGAGAAGCTGATATGGTCGACGGCAACGAACGCTCCGAACCGCCGTGTCAGATTTTCGATTTCAATCATACTCATAGACGCCAGACCTCAATCCCTTTTCTCGACACCGGCTTCGCGCGCCGGGCTATTTTTGTCGCGATTTAGGATTTGTAAAGCGTTTTGCAAGGGCTTGCCGCTCTAGAAATTTGGCCGAATCATGCTAGCCTGCCAACGGCATCGTGCGACCTCTCAGGCAATAGGAAACCGATCGTGGTCCGAAAGCTTCGCCTAATCACCGGCCTGATTCTCTTCGCCTATGTCACGCTGCACTTTTTCAACCACATGGCAGGGTTGTGGTCGCTCCAGGCGATGAACGCGACCCGCGATGTTCTTCATGCCCCCTGGTGGTCGCCGGTCGGGACGGCGGTCCTCTATGGCGCGCTGGCGATCCACATTGCGCTGGCGCTATACGCCATCTACCAGCGCCGCCGGTTGAATATCCCGTTTGAAGAGGGGCTGCAGCTGGTGCTCGGGCTCGCCATCCCGCTATTGCTGATCGGCCATGTGCTGGGAACGCGAACGGCCTGGCAGATGTTTGACATGAAGGTCGACTACGTCACGGTGCTGGCGGCGCAATGGCATGTGGACCCTTGGAACGGGATCAAGCAGATCGCCGTCTTCTTCGCCGCCTGGGTCCATGGCTGTATCGGCATCTATCGATGGCTGCGCCTGAAACCCTGGTACGGCGCTTGGCAGCCTGTGCTGTTTGCACTCGCCCTGCTGATCCCGGCGATGTCGCTGGCCGGCGCAATGCAGGGCGCCCAAGCGGTTGTCGCGATGGCGTCCGATCCGGCCTGGTTCGAGCAGTTCAAACTGCGGGTCCGCTGGATGGACGCCTATGAGTACGCCCAATACATCCAGATGCGGGACTATTTCACCATCGGGTTCGTTGCCCTCGTGCTCGCAGCGTTCGGCCTGCGCTATGTCCGCGCCGCGGTGGAACGCTGGCGCGGCATCGTGCGCCTGACCTATGACGACGGTTCCGCCATCCAGTTCCCGCCGGGCCGTTCGATCCTGGACGCCAGCCGCGCCTCGAACATACCGCATGCCAGCGTCTGCGGCGGCAGGGGGCGCTGTTCGACCTGCCGTGTCCGTATCACCAAGGGCATCGAGAATCTGCCGGACCCCTCGGCTGCCGAACAGAAGGTGCTGGACCGGGTCAATGCGGGTATCCAGGTCCGGCTTGCCTGTCAGGCACGGCCCGCCGGCGGCGAGATCGAAGTCATGCGGCTACTGCCCACCAGCGCCAAACCGGAAGACGGGTTCCCGCGCCCGGGTTACCTGCAGGGCCAGGAGCGCGAGATCGCGATCCTGTTCGCCGATATCCGCTCTTTCACCAAACTGTCCGAAAAGAAACTGCCCTACGACGTGGTGTTCCTGTTGAACCGCTATTTCGATTCCATGGGGTCAGCCGTGTCCGACTGCGGCGGCCATCTGGATAAGTTCATCGGCGACGGAGTGATGGCCCTGTTCGGCATCGAGGATGGCGCGGAGGCCGGCAGCAAGGCGGCGCTCGCCGCGGCGCGAGAAATGGGGCTGCGCATCGCTGAGTTGAACCGCGCGCTCGCCAACGATCTGGAAGAACCGCTGCGCATCGGAATCGGCATCCATTGCGGCCCGGCAATCGTCGGCGCCATGGGATTCGGCGACACCGTATCGGTCACCGCCGTCGGCGATTCCGTCAACACAGCCAGCCGTCTGGAAACGCAGACCAAGGAATTCGCCGCGGAACTCGTCGTCTCCAACCACACGGTGGAACTTTCCGGGGTCGATCTCTCCGGCTTCGCGGAGGAAGAGGTCGAAATTCGCGGCCGTACCGAACCTCTGTCGGTTCGCGTCATCACCGCCGCCCGCGACCTGCCGGAACAGGCAAGCATCAAGAAAAACGGACGATAGGACCCCAAACATGGAACTGGCGGGCAAGGCCACGCTGATCACCGGCGGCGGCAGCGGAATCGGTGCGGCGACGGCGCGCTATATGGCGGCCCGCGGCGCATCGGTGGCGCTGGCCGGAATACCGGTAAGCGGCGTCGACGCTGTCGCAGCGGAAATCGCAGCGGCAGGTGGAAAAGCAATTGCCATAGAAACCGACGTGACGAATGAAAGCGAGATCGAAGCGGCAGTCGCCCGCACGGTGGACGCCTTCGGCAGGCTCGATGCGGTCGTCGCCAATGCCGGCGTGCAACGTCATAAGACCGATATCGACCTGTTTTCGATGACGGAAGTGGAGTGGGAACGGACCCAGGACGTCAATCTGCGTGGCGTCTTCCGCACCTGCAAGCATGGGCTGGCGCAGATGATCGAACAGGGCGGCGGCGGATCGATCGTCATCGTCAGCTCGATTACCGCGCTGAACGGCCGCACGCCGAACGTCTCCTACATGACGGCAAAGAGCGGCCTGCTTGGCCTGAATCGGCACATTGCCGTGCACTACGCCAAGCACGGTATCCGCTGCAACGCGGTCTGTCCCGGCGCGCTGGAGCAAACGCCGGACTGGGGCGATCACCCCGACCCGGACGGCCGCGAACAGGCGATGGTGGGTTCGACACCGCTCGGCCGGCTCGGCACGTCGGAAGATATCGCGCCCTGGATCGCCTTTCTAATCGCCGATGAGGCCGGTTTCGCCACCGGCGGCACCTTCGTCGTCGATGGCGGGATCACGATCAGCTGACGGAGCGCCCCAGGCCATGCCCTCAACATCACCGAATTTCCTCATCATCATGTCGGACGAGCACGACCCGCGTTACATGGGTGCGTCCGGCGACCGGCTCATCCGCACCCCCAATCTTGACCGGCTGGCCGGGTCAGGAATGCGTTTCCGCGACGCCTATACGCCGTCGCCGATCTGCGTGCCGGCGCGCGCCGCCTTCGCGACGGGCGCGTACGCGCACGACATCGGCTATTGGGACAACGCCCTGGCCTATGACGGCGCGGTGAAGGGCTGGGGGCATGCCTTGCAGGATGCCGGCATTCGGGTGGAGTCGATCGGCAAGCTGCATTACCGCAGCAGTGAGGACGAGGCCGGCTTCGACCAAGAACACATCCCGATGCATATCTATAACGGCCAAGGCATGGTCTGGGGCTCGGTGCGCGACCCGCTGCCCTCGCAGCAGCCGCGTGGCGGCCGCATGCTGGGCGACCGTATCGGCGCAGGAGAATCAACCTATACCCGCTACGACGCGTCTGTCACGGATCAGACAATCGACTGGCTGGAGAGTGCTTCGGGCGACGACAAACCGTGGTGCCTGTTCGTCGGCCTGGTCGCGCCGCATTTTCCCCTGGTCGTCGCCGAAGAATATCTCGCGCTCTATCCGCACGACGCACTGCCACCCCGCAAACTGCATCCGCGCGACGGGCATGCGCGGCATCCCTGGGTACAGCGGCATCACGATTTCTGGCCGACCGAGGACCAGTTCCACGACGAAAAGGAACGGCTCACCGCAATCGCGGCCTATCTCGGGCTGGTGTCCTGGATGGACCACAATGTCGGCCGCATCCTCGACCAGCTGGAGGCCTGCGGTCTCAACAGGACAACGCGGGTCCTCTACACCAGCGATCACGGCGACAATGTCGGTCATCGCGGCATGTGGGGGAAATCGAACTTCTATCTCGAATCCGCGGCGGTGCCGATGATCCTGAGCGGACCCCGCGTGGCCGCCGGCATCAACGACACACCGGTTAGCTTGCTGGACATACAGCAGACGGTGCTGGACAATTTCGATCTCGACAACGCGGCCCTCGACCCGGATTTGCGCCGGCCCGGGACGTCCTTGTTAGAGATCGCCGCCGAAGGGGCCACGCAGGACCGCGCCGTGTTCAGCGAATACCATGCCGCCGGATCGCCCAGCGCCGGCTTCATGCTGCGCAAGGGGCGATGGAAGTATCATCACTATATCGGCTACGAACCGGAACTGTTCGATCTGGAATCGGACCGCGAAGAGCTGCACGATCTCGCCGCGGCCCCCGCCCATGCGGAGACCCGCGCGATGATGGAGCGGGAACTGCGTGAGATTTGCGATCCCGATGCGGTCGACCGCGCTGCCAAGGCAGATCAGGCGCGGCTGATCGAGTCTCACGGCGGTCGCGAAAAGGCGCTGTTCGTCGGTGCGCCCGCCGCGACCCCCGTGCCCGGCGCGAATGCGAAATTCGGAGACTAGTCCGTCAGCTCCGAAGCCATCGCCTCAAGCGCGGAGCGGTCAATCGGTCCACCGGAGCGGATGCAGACGATCCGTCCTGTGTCTCGAACAGATTGCGACATTGCAACGACGGAGGCGCGGCGACCGACAGTCTGAACCGCATAGCTGCGGCCGTCCAATCCGGTGACAAACCCCTTCGTCCGGATCAGATCAAATGACGCATCTGACAGTCTTTTGGTCAGGGTGTGCGGATCGACAGGCCCCTCGACGGAAAGCACGGAAGACTCATGCTGCGCGTGCACGTGATTGTGCCCCACGTCGGACAGCGGCGCCTCAAGCCGCGCACCGAGCAAGGTGAGCAGCCTGACATTGGCTTTTTCCGTCTCCACGATCCGCGCGTCCGCGCAATTGGCGCGAATCCATTCCCGGGTCTGCCCGAGGAGATCTGACGCCAGCAAATCGGTCTTGTTAAGCAGGATGATATCCGCGACTTCGAGCTGATGGGCAATCGTGTCCGCCAGATATTTGTCCGAGCCGTGTCCGCGTACCGATTCCGCATCCGCCAGAACGACGATACCGTCGACCGTGTAGCGGGCGATCAAAGTCGTCGATTGCGCGATCGCATCCGGTAACGCCACGCCGCTAGCTTCGATCAGCAGATGGTCCGGCGCCGGGTCCAGTGTCTCCAGCGCCTGGAGCGCTTCGATCAGATCGCTGCCATAGGAACAGCAGACGCACCCACCGGCAATGTTGATGACGTTCTCGTCGCGGCTTTCGATCAGGTCGGCATCGATGGGCAGTTCGCCGAACTCGTTCACCAGCACGGCGAGCCGCAACCCGTCAGCCTGGCGTAACAGATTGTTGACCAGGGTCGTCTTACCGGCGCCGAGATAGCCCCCGATCACGGTGACGGGTATGGGAGCCGGTGCGTCCGCCACCGTCAGATATCCTCGACGGCGAAAACGCGACCGGCCTGTACGGTGCCCCAAACCCGGACGTCCTTCAGATTCGCCGCTCCGATCTCGTAGGGATCATCCTCTAGCACGGCAAAGTCCGCCCGCTTGCCGGTCTCGATGGACCCGACCTCATCGTCCATTTTCAAGGTATAGGCCGCACCCAGGGTGATCGTATGCAAGGCCTCCGCGACACTGATCTTCTCCGCTTCCCCGAGAGTCCGGCCGCTCGGTGTCAACCGGTTGACCGCGCACCAGGCAGTGAAGAACGGGCCCAGCGGTGTCACCGGCGCATCGGAATGGATCGCCAAGGGCACGCCTTCGCGCAGCGCCGTCGCGCAGGCGTTCATGCGATTGGCCCGTTCCGGTCCGACCGTCTTCTCGTAATGCTGATCGCCCCAGTAGAAGTGATGGTTGGCGAAAAGGTTTACGCAAAGCCCTAGCTTCTTCATCCGGCGGAACTGTGCGGTGTCGGCCAGCTGGCAATGCTGCAGGGTGTAGCGGTGATCCGGTCGCGGCACCTTATGTACCGCGCGCTCGAAGGTATCGAGCATCATCTCGATCGCCTCGTCGCCATTGGTGTGCGTGTGGACCAGCAGGTCGTGTTCCAGCGCCCCTTCGTAGATTTCCTGCATCTGCTCTGGCGTCGCGTACCATAGGCCATTCGGCGCGCCAGTGTAGTAACCGGGCCAGCGCAGGCGGGCGGTGAAGCCCTGGATCGACCCATCGGCGTGAATCTTGACGCAGCCCAGGCGCAGTCGCTCCGTGCTCATCGCGCGAAGTTCGACGCAGCGCTCGACCAGCTCCTTCGGTGTCACGCCCTGGAAACGGCGCAAGGACACCATGCAGACGGGGAAATCCGACGCCCCTGTCACTTCCAACATCATGTCGACCGCTTCCGGCGGCAGCGGGTTGGCGAGGTCCGTCGCCGTGGTCACGCCCTGGCGGACGCAAAGCCGGCCGAACTGGCGCAAGCCCCAGGCGTCGGCCGACATCACCTTACGGTCGAGCCCGACATGGCTGGCTGCAAGCTCCATGGCGTCGGGGCCCTTCAGCTCACCGGTGGGCAACCCGTCGTCGCCCAGCGGCACGCCCGGGTGGTTGATGCCTTCCCGCAACAGCCCCGCCAGTTCCAGTGCCTTGGTGTTGACGTTCATGATGTGGCCGCTGGCGTGCCGGATACCGATAGGCCGTACGGTCGATACACCATCGAGATCGGCGCGGGACATCCGCGCATCGCCATAGTAGATCGGATCGAGGGACCAGCCCGAGATCGGGTCGTCGCCCGGCTCCATTGCGGCATCTTGCTCGCGCAACCGGTCGAAGATCGCGTCGAAGGAGTCGAGGCCCGGCCACACCGTGCCATTCGGATCCATGCGGTCGAAATAGCCGCAATAGACGGCGCGCCAGCACGACCCTTCATGCGCATGGCTGTGCCCTTCCACCAGCCCCGGCATCAGCACCTTATCCGCAAAACGATCGTCGATCGTGTGGTCGCCCCAACCGGCGAGATCTTCCAGCGAACCGGCGCCGAGAATGCGGCCATCGCGCACCGCGACATGGCGCGCGTCCGGGTTGGACGGGTTCATGGTGATAATGCGGCGGGCAGGGTAGATGACGGTCATATTACTGTGCTCCTATGCGGCTACTCGCGGTAGTCCGCATATGATTTCTCTTCGACGAGCTCCGAGCCGAGCGCCTCGTTGATCTGGCGCTTGATGGCGGCTCGTTCGTCATTGTTGATATAGACGGACCGAGCCAGTTCAACGAAACGGCTTCCAAAGTCCTTGGCGCGCTCGCAGTCCCGGATATCGTCTTCAATCTGCCACAGGGTCTCATTTACCAAGCGCAAGGCCCTGAAGTTCTCAGAAATGTCGGTGCCTTCCGGAAGCGCTTCATCCCGTGCCGCGCAAAGGGTCGCATGTTCATGCGCAACGTTGGCCAGCTGCGCCGGATCGCTGAGCCGCTCACGCTTGATCTCCAGGATCGAAATCTTGTCCAGCAGTTCGCCCCAGGACACTGCGACAATTACAGACATGTCTCCTCCCCGCACTCGTGGTAAACAAAACCGTCACGGGCCTTAGCGGCAGGATACCGCATGGCCGATCGTTCGGGGACCGTATGTTTCTCAAGAATCTATGGTATTTCGCGCAGAGGGGCGACCTGCTGAAACGGCGGTCGATGGTCGCGAAGACATTGCTGGGCGAACCGGTCCTGATCGCCCGCGACGACGACGGTCACCCCTTCGCCCTGCGCGACATCTGCCCGCATCGTGGCATTCCGCTGTCGGCCGGCGCCTTCGACGGCCGCGAGGTCGAGTGCTGCTATCACGGCTGGCGCTTCAATCGAGAGGGGCGCTGTACCGCGATTCCATCCCTGGTCGAAGGACAGAAGTTCAATGTCGAGCGGGTCGGGGTGCGTCGCTATCCCTGCCGCGAGGTGCAGGGCAATATCTGGATTTATTTCGGCGATGAAACGGACGAGGTGATCGATCCGCCGGAGATACCGGATATCGGTGACCGCCGACCCAACACCGCCTTCACCATGCCCTTCCCCTGCCATGTCGACCACGCGGTCATCGGTTTGATGGACCCGGCGCACGGACCCTTCGTACACCGCGCCTGGTGGTGGCGGTCGAGCAGCTCGATCCATGAGAAGGCAAAGGCATTCGCCCCGGCGCTGCGCGGCTTCAAGATGGTACGCCACCCGCCCTCGTCCAACTCGGCAGCCTATAAGCTGCTGGGCGGCGAGATGACGACCGAGATATCCTTCCACCTGCCCAGCGTGCGCATCGAGCATATTCGCGCCGGGAAGCATGTGCTGTGCGGCCTGACCGCGGTAACGCCGGTGAGCGAGACCGAGACTGAGCTGAACCACATGATCTACTGGACGCAGCCCTGGTTGACCCCGTTGAAGCCCCTGCTGCGCCCCTTCGCCCGCGCGTTCCTGAAGCAGGATCGCGATATCGTCACCATGCAGCAGGAAGGCTTGAAGCACGACCCCAAGCTGATGCTGATCAACGACGCCGACATGCAGGCGAAATGGTACTACCGCTTGAAGGATGCGTGGGCGAAATCGACCGACACAGGCGTGCCGTTCGAGAACCCGGTGAAGGCGCAGGAGTTGCGCTGGCGGAGTTAGGCGTCGGTAATTTTCGGCGCCGACTTTTCGATGGCGACGATCTTCTCGATACCCTGCATCATCTCGGAGGAGATGAAATCGCCCTTGGCGACCAGGCCGCCGCCCTTGCCGAACTGCTCATGCCAGCTGTTCATCTTCACCGACAGACCGCACAGCACACCGCCGACCGTCACATGGTGGCTTTGGATCATGTTCTTGACCTTGGCGAAGGACTCCGCGGTGATATCCTCCCACAACGCCTGGGAGTGCCGGTCGAAGCTTTCGAAGCGGCCGGTGATCGAGGCGGTCACGTCGGACAACGCGTCGCCGATGAATTCGAGGCTCTTCATCAGCCGGCGATCGCTCTTCATCTGATAATTGTCTTTTAGCTCGTCCGCAGCCTCGTTATAGGCCATCACTTTCGGGATCAAATTGTCGAGGCAATTCCGATAGTAGGCGAGGGACAGGAAGACATCGCCGTAATCCTCGAGGAACTTCGGAACCTCGGCCAGGTCGATCTTCAGCTGCCCCGCCATGTGTCTCAGGTTCTTCAGCGCCTCTTCCTTGTCCGGCGTCGAGAACATCGCGATCAGCTGAGAGACATCCTTGATGTCCATGCTGGCCTCGCCGTAGATCTGTTTGATCAGCGGCATGGTGAAATCCATCATATAGCCGGTCAGCTCCTCGCTCTTTTCCTTCGAGAGCTTCAGCTTGTCGAAGTCATCGACGCCGATTCCCAGCTTCCGAAGCTGAATGCGCAACGTGTAAACGTCGTAGCTGTGCAGCTTGCAGACGATGGTGACCAAATTCTCGTCTTGATGGGGCTCGTCGGTCGGCCAGTTGAACACCGGCGCCAATTTGGAGGGATGCACCTGGCCGCTGCCGGTATCGGCTTCGCGGAACAGTTCGACGACGCTGTCCAACCGGACATTCTTGATCAAACGGGCGCGCTGCAGCCCCGGCGTTTCGAGAGGGAGAACATCCAGGGGCAGAATATGGAGCGCATCCTGATCGAGCTCTTCCTTATTGTTGCCCACCTCGGAAAGCGGCAGTTCAACGTAAGCGGCGGCGGCGTCCGACATCTGACATCCTCAAAGCAATCGGCGGGCCCCGACCCCCTCGGGTACCCGTACCGCCGCACTATGAAACGGAAGGCGTTAACCCCCTGTTAAACTGTTGTCGACCGCAATAAATTATTTCGTTTCAAGGTTTTACTTACCGATGATTGTGTATCAATGAGACATCAAAACCGGGACGGTCATGTGCTCCAGCATGTGACGCGTGACCCCGCCGAGAATCATCTCCCGCACCCGCGAGTGACCGTAGGCGCCCATCACCATCAGGTCGGCGCCACTGTCCGCTACATAGTTCAGCAGCACATCGCCGGGATCGATTTGATTGGCGACGGACCGCTTGGCGTCCGCATTGATGTCGTGCCGGGCCAGATGATGGGCGATATCCGCGCCGGGCAGATCGCCGATCCCCTCCGGCTCGACGGACATCACATCAACCTTGTCCGAGCGTTCGAGCAGAGGCATGGCGTCGCCAACGGCCCGCGCCGCCTCGCGGCTCGCATTCCACGCGACCACGATGTGTTTGCCGATCGGCTTCTTCGCCCCGATATGCGGCAACACGAGAACGGGCCGCCCGCAGCGCATGACCAGCAGGTCGGCGAAGGAATCTTCGGTGGCATCCGGCCCTGACGGCGGTTGTTGGCCGATGATCGTCAGTTCGGCGTAACGGGCGTGCAGGACGACAACCTCCTACGCCCGGCCCTCGCCAAGCAACCAATCG
>JAPPPC010000265.1:0-9655 GCA_028817685.1 Rhodospirillaceae bacterium | reverse complement strand
CTGCGGTCGGACCAACCCGCCCGCGCCGCCGCATCCCGAAAGGCGTCGCGCGCCGCGAGATCGGCCGCGTCCTGCCGGGCTTCAACTTCCTGAATAACGCCGTCCGGAATGTTCGTCGACGCGTAGCCGGGAATTTGCACGACCGGCCGCACGCCGATCCCTGTCAGATGGGCATCATGTGTCATCGCCAGGGCGAGTGCCGATTCGACACGCGCCACAGATTCTTCGGAATTCGTCACGTGGACGAGAATGCTTTTCAATGCCATCGCACACCTCGCGCATTGGATGATCCGTTACGATCACCCTAGGCGCGCCAGGCCGCTACGGCATTGATTCAGGTCAACGGTAAAATCGGATCAGACGGGCCGGTCGCCTTTCACCGTGACCCGGTGCCCGCTGCGCACATGCGGACGATAGTCCCACAGCGCACGGTGCTGGACGCAGCGATTGTCCCAGAACGCGATGGAGTTATTGCGCCAGCTGAAACGGCAATGGAATTCCGGCGTCTCGATATGCTTGAACAGGAAATCGAGTATGGCGCGGCTTTCCGTCGCCGACAGCCCCTCGATCCGCGTCGTAAAGCCGGAATTCACATAGATACCCTTGCGCCCGGTGACCGGGTGGGTGCGGACGATCGGGTGCAACGCCGCCGGGTAGGCGTTCTCACCGTCGCGCAGTTTCCCGGACCGGCTGACATAGCCGCGGCTGTGCACGTGCTCCGACTCGTGGTGCGCCTGCAGGCCGCCCAGGAAGCTTTTCATATCGTCTGACAGCGCCTCGTAGGCGGCGTACATGCTGGCGAACATCGTATCGCCGCCGGATTCCGGCACCTGATGCAGATGCAGGATGCTGCCCATGGGCGGCTCGATGTCTGCACTGACATCCGTGTGCCAGCCCTGGCCCGCCGCGTATTTCGAATTCTCGTCGGTATGAATGACGAGGATTTCCGGATGGCCCTCCGGGCCGGGCATCGCCGGATGGATGTGTAGCTCGCCGAACCGGCGGCCGAAATCCTTGTGCTGATCCAGGGTCAGTTCCTGGTCGCGGAAGAAAATCACCTGATGTTCCATCAGCGCATCATGAATCTCCGAAAATGCCTGGTTGCCGAGCGGTTCGGCCAGGTTCACGCCGGAAATCTCCGCGCCCAGGGCCGGGCTGATCGGCGACACTTCGATGGTTTCGTATGGCATCGGTTCGTTCCCCTCTCTCTAGACCGGGCGGTCGCCCTGGACGGTGACCCGATAGCCGTGCCGGGTCTTCGGGTAGTAGTCCCACAGCGCCTTGTGCTGGGCGCAGCGATTGTCCCAGAAGGCGACGGAATTGTTGCGCCACGGGAAGCGGCAATGGAATTCCGGCGTCTCGATATGGCGATAGAGCATGCCGAGGATGGCGTCGCTCTCATTCTGCTTCAGCCCTTCGATCCGAGTCGTGAAATTGCAGTTCACGAACAGCGCCTTGCGGCCGGTCACCGGATGGGTGCGCACGATCGGGTGTAGCGATTTCGGATAGAGGTTTTCCTCTCCGTCGCGCATGCCGCCCTTGTGACCGTAGCGCTTACCGTGCACATGCTCGGATTCGTGCCAGGCCTGCTTGCCGTCGAGAAACGCCTTCATCGTATCCGACAACGCGTCATAGGCGGCGTACATGCTGGCGAACATCGTATCGCCGCCGGGTACCGGCACCTCGTGAAGATGCAGGATGCTGCCCATCGGCGGTTCCGCGTCGCAGCTCACATCGCTGTGCCAGTGCTGGCCGGCGACCTGTTTCGACGTGGCATCGCCGCGAATGGTCAGGATTTCCGGATGCCCTTCCGGCGACGGCGCGGTCGGGTGCACATGCAGTTCGCCAAAGCGGCGGCCGAACGCCTTGTGCTGCTCCCAGTCCATCGTCTGGTCGCGGAAGAAGATCACCTGATGTTCCATCAGCGCGTCGTGAATTTCCGAGAAGGTCTGATTACCAAGCGGCTGCGACAGGTCGACGCCAGAAATCTCCGCCCCGATGTTCGGGCTCAGCGGCGCGACTTCGATGGTTTCGTAGGCCATAGGGATTCCCCTTTGCTGTGCGGTCGGTTACGCGACAATCTCGCTGACGCCGTACTTTTCGGCCAACGCCACCAGTTTGTTCCAGGTCGCATCCTCGACCTCGATACCGTCGACCAGGCGCTTCTGCATGCGCTGATGCTCGATCTCGCCCGGATAGAGGACCGAGTCGAACCCTTCTGCGGTCGGTGTCGCCTTCAGATACTCGGCGAATTCGGTGACCTCCTGTTTGAAGGTGTCGAGCGGCCGGAAGGCCTCGACGTTGAACACCGCCATGAAGACGCCGTCATTGTGCTTGCCTGTCGGCTCGACGCCGAAGCCCAGTCCGGTCAGCAAGCCGGAGAAGATCTCGACCATCGCCGCCAGGCCGGTGCCTTTGAAGCCCTGCGCTCCGCCGAGCGGCTGGATCGCGCCGCCCTCGCCGAGTGCGGCCGGATCGGTTGTCTTGCGGCCATCCTTGTCGACCACCCAATCGTCGGGGATCGAATCGCCGCGCGCCTGCGCCAGCTTGACCTTGCCCGCCGCCGCCGCGGAGGTCGCCATGTCGATGAAGAACGGGCCTTCCAAATTAGACGGCATGGCGATCGAAATCGGGTTGGTGCCGAGCCGGGCCGCACGGCCACCGAAGGGTGCCACCGCCTTGGGCGAGCGGCCGGAATCGGCGGTCATCATGGCGATCATGCCCTGCTCGGCGGCCATGATCGGATAGGACGCCGCGCGGCCGACATGGCTCTGATGATAGACCGTGGCCGCGGCGACATTGGCCTTCTTCGCCTTCTCGATCGTGATATTCATGGCGCGCTCGTTGACCACATAGCCGAAGCCCCAATTTCCGTTGATCACGGTCGTGGTCGCGCTTTCCTGGACAATCTCGAACGGCGCGCCCGGCACGATATGGCCACGGTCGACCCGGTCGATATAGGTCGGCACCTGGATGATGCCGTGCGAATCGTGCCCGGTCAGGTTGGCGTTGACGCAATGCCGCGAGACGGTCGCCGCCTCCTCCGCCGACGCGCCCGCTTTCTCGAACAGGACTTCGCCAATTTTTCTCAGACGGTCAGCTTGAATGGTCGGCATGCGGTCTCTCCCTCCGGCACGTATGGATCAAACGGTTGGCCCCAATGATACCGATTGGCGCGGCAAGGGGAATAGCGGGGCCAATCGGGCAATTGACGCACGCGAACAAAGCTCCCCACAATGCCCGCATGACGAAAGAGTTTTCCACCTCGCCCATGTTCGACAGTCTGGGCAACTGGCTGATCGAACAGGGCATCCGCGAGGCCTCGGTCGAAGAAGTCGTACAGGGCTTCGGCCGCGGTCTGGTCGATGCGGGCGTGTCGGTGAACCGGGTCAGCCTGGGCGGCTTGCTGCTGCATCCGGTATTTGGCGCGCTCGACGTCGTCTGGAACGGCAAGGACGACACGATCAACTCGCAGATGATGCCGCGCGGCGTCGTCACCACGGAAGATTTTCAGAACTCGCCGTTTTTCTGGGCGATGTCGGAGCATGTCCCCTTCCGCCGGTTCCGCCTCGGCGAGGGCGCCGTGACGCCGGATTTCCCCATCTTCGAGCGGCTGCGGTCGGAAGGCGTGACCGACTACCTGCTGTTCTTCGAATCCTACGACCGGAAACTGGACCCCATCTGGGCCGACCTGCCGTCCGGCATGGAAGGCGTGATCCTGTCCGTTTCGACCTGCCGCAAGGGCGGGTTCGCGGGTATGGAGATCGCCTATCTACAGGCAATGATGCGGCCGCTCACCCTGAACATAAAATCCTCGACGACGCATGAACTGTCACGGGCGCTGCTCGACACCTATCTCGGCCGCTATTCCGGCAACCGGGTCCTGGAAGGCGTGGTCGAACGCGGCGATGGCGGGATCATCGATTGCGTCTTGTTCTACAGCGATCTGCGCGACTCGACGAAGCTGGCCGAGAATTTGCCGCTCGACGGCTATCTTTCGCTGATCAACAAGTATTTCGATTGCAGCGCCGGCGCGGTCACCGATCATGGCGGCGAGGTTCTGAAGTTCATCGGCGACGCGGTGATGGCGATTTTCCCGATCGACCCGCAGAACCGTCCGGCGGTCGATATGTGCCGCGCCGCGATCAGCGCAGCGCGCGACGCCTTCGGCCGCGCCGCCGCGTTAAGCGGCCAAAACCCTGAAGACGCGGGGTTTAGCTTCGGCCTGTCCCTGCATTTGGGCCAGGTCATGTATGGCAATGTGGGCACGGAACGCCGCCTCGACTTCACCGTCATGGGCCCGGCGGTCAATCAGGTGACCCGGCTTGAGGGGCTGTGTAAGACGATGGGTGTCCCCATCGTGATGTCCGAGGGGTTCCAGGCGCAATTCAACGGAAATACCGCGCCGCTCGGCCAACACACACTGCCCGGCCTCGACCACGATATCGCGGTCTACACCCTGCCGGAGTTCGACATGCGGTAACGCCGTGATGCTGCGCGCTACGCAGCCTCGCCGGGCACCGTCGTCGCGGCCTGCCACTCGACCAGGAAGATCGGTATGGGTTCGTCGAAGCCTTTGAGCTCGAAGTCGCCCTTTTTCATGAAGCCGTAATTTTTGCCGGAACACATCTCGTGCACCAGGTTGGACACGGCGATCTCATAGCCCTCCGCCTTGCTGAGCACGCGCGCGGCCATCTGCACCGGGGTGCCGAAGATGTCGCCGCCCTCGTGGATCGGCTCACCGGCATTGATGCCGATGCAGATGCCGAGACCCAGTTCCGGTTCCGCCGCATTGGCGCGCTGGCAGCTTTGCTGGATGGCAATCGCACCATCCACCGCGCTGGTGATCTGCGGGAAGGTGGCCATGATGCCGTCGCCGGTATGTTTGATCTCGCGCCCGCCATGCAGCGCCAGCGCATCGCGCACGATATCATTATGGGCGTGGACGACGAGCTGCGCCGCGTCGTCGCCGCGTTCCTGCGTCAGGGCCGTCGAGCCGACGATATCGGTGAAAAGGACGGCGACGAATTCCTTGTCATGATTGGGGGCGGCGGCAGCCGGTTCATTCCAGAAGTCCATCGCTTCCACGGCACCGGTGCCGCTGGCCGGGCTCTGCAGGTAGGTCACGACGGCGCTGCGGCCGGTTTCGTACATGCGGAAATATTTCGGATTGAGCAAATATTCGTCGATATTGGCGCAGAATCCGCGGGCCATATCCGCGGTGTGGCCCAATAACTGAACATGGGTCGACAGCAGCGCCCGGAGCGCATCCGGCGCCACCCCATCGCGCGACGCCAGATATTCGCCCGCACCGGCGAAAAACAGGGTCAGTCCAAAACGGTTGTAGCTGTCCAACTCGCGCCCCGCGGAGGCCAGCGGAACGAGCGAATCTTCAATGAATTTGAGCAGATCCCGTTCGACCTCCCCCGTGACGGCGACAGCCGGCACCGGTTCTTCCACCGCCTCTTCTTCCGAGTCCTCTATAGCCTCCGCTTCTTCTTCGGTTTCCTCCGGTTCCTTTTCCGCTTCATCTTCCTCGGCGTTGGCTTCGGCGGACACGTCATATTCGAGCGGCGGCGGTTGCGGCAGGTCCTGCGGCACCGCCGCCGGATTTCCAGCCCGTACCGGCGTTTCCGGTTTCCCCTTTTGCTTCAGCGGCGGCCCGAACCGGCGCATTAACGGGATGAACAGCGCGATAGCGGTCGCCAGGAACACACCGATGAGCACGGCTTGGGCCGTGCCCTGGCCCATCTCGATCTCCATCGTCTGCAACTGCTGCAGAACGAAGATCGTGGCATAGGATACCAGCCCAGCGGCAAGCAAAGTGACCAGGCCGATGATAATGTATTTTGGCACCTCGCGGCCGACCGTAGGGGCGGCCAGCTTTCCCATCGGCTGCTTGACGGTCTTGCTGCGCCGCACCTGCATCGGCTTGTCTTTGCGGATCTTGACCGGTTTCGGCGGCTGCCGTCGCGGACTGCAATAGACGATCGACTCCTCGTGCGTCCTCATCCCCGGGTCGTACGTGTCTTCGACCACTCGAACGCCCTCATGGCGGCCGGTTTTGTACAGCCGCTTGGCGTCCTCGACGCACTTATCGGTTTCGTGGGGCGCGTAGTTGCCATGCAGCTCCCAGCGACCCGATTTGAGGACATAAACCTCGTAGGTCAGAACCAGACCGTCGCTCACCGTCTTCGCTATCCCGAAGCGTTCCGCCCATGGAAACGGCGGCGCGCCTCTAAATATCAACCCGTGTGGCGGTCAAAGCCCCAGAATTCCGGGACTTTCCCCACTTGGTTGATTTACCAAAGAATAGATAACGAAAGGTTTACCGCACGACGGTGCGTTACACCGCGGACTCCTGGCAGCGCGCGATGAGCCGGCGGGCAAAATCTTCGCCGGCGGCCACCTGCTCCAGGGTGATGAACTCGTTCGGCTTGTGCGCCTGTTCGATGCTGCCAGGGCCGCACACGACGGCCGGCAGACCGGCTTCCTGGAACTGCCCCCCTTCGGTGGCATAGGACACCGCATGGGTCGCATTCGAACCGGTCAGCGCGAAGGCAAGCTGCTCGGCCGGCGAGCCGGGCTCCGGACCGAGCGCCGGCACGGTCAGTTTCGACACGGTCTCGATCCCGGTTTCCGGTGCAATCTTGCGCATCGCCGGCACGAGTTCCCGTTCGCAGAATTCGTTCAGCCGGGCAACCGTCTCGGCCGGATCGTCGCCAGGCAGGGCGCGGATTTCCCATTTGAACTCGCACAGGCGGGAGACGATATTGAGCGCCGTACCGCCCTCGACGGTACCGACATGGATTGTCGAATAGGGCGGATCGAAGCGGCTGCCGGGCTCCGGATTGGCCGCCTTTTCCGCCGCCAGGTCGCCGAGGAACGCGATAAGCCGGCCGGCGGTCATCACCGCGTTCACGCCGTGATGAGTGAGGCTGGAATGCGCTTCGTGCCCGGTCACCGTGGTAACGAAGGAGTTGATGCCCTTATGTGCATCGACGACCTGCATCTCGGTCGGCTCACCGATGATGACCGCACCGGGCCGCGGCAAATTCTCGACCACATCCTTGATCAGCCGCGGCGCGCCGACGCAACCGACCTCCTCGTCGTGGGTCAGCGCGAAATGGATCGGGCGCTGCAGGGGCCGCGACAGCATCTCTGGCACCAGCGACAGCGCAATCGCGATATAGCTCTTCATATCCGCCGTGCCGCGGCCATACAGCCGGTCGTCTTTCTCGACGATCTCGAACGGATCGCTATCCCAGGGCTGGCCGTCGACGGGCACCACGTCCGTGTGCCCGCTGATGACCACGCCGCCGGGGCCATCCGGCCCCACGGTCGCCCACAAAATCTCCGTCGTGCCGTCTTCACTGAGCACGTAACGGGAATCGACGCCGTAATCCGCCAGATAGTCGCGCACGAAATCGATCAGCGGCAGGTTCGATTTGACCGAAGTGGTGTCGAAACCGACCAGCGCGCGGATCATCTCAACAGGTGTCAGTTTTTTAGGTGCCATAGCGTCAGTTCCGCCAGAAAGAGGGAAGAAGAAGGACCAGGACGGTAAACAGCTCGAGCCGCCCCAGCAACATGCCCAACGAGAGCAACCATTTCGCCGCATCGGGCAGATTGGCGAAGGTGCTCGACGGCCCGATAACCGGGCCGAGGCCCGGGCCGACATTAGAGATCGCGGTCGCCGCTCCGGACGCCGCCGTCAGGAAATCGAGGCCGAGCATGCCCAACCCGACCGCGATGAAACCGAACGCGACGACGTAGAGGAAAAAGAACCCCATCACCGAGGTGGTAACCTCTTCAGGAATCGGCCGTTTGTTGTAGTACGGGATGAAGACGCCATGCGGCTGCAGCAGGCGCCGCATCTGGCACCGCGCCGTGGCATACAACACCTGGAACCGGAACACTTTGACGCCGCAGGTCGTCGAACCGGCGCATCCCCCGACAAACATCAGGAAAAACAGGAGCGCCAGGGGAAACGCGCCCCAGGCGCTGAAATCCACCGTCGAATAACCCGTGCCGGTGATCACAGAGACCACATTGAACGCCGCGAGCTGTGCTGCCGCGGGCAGATCGTTGTGGTCGGCGCGCAGCAGCCACAGCGTTACCGACCCCACCGCAAGCGCGGCGATGACCAGGAACCAGCGCACCTGACTGTCGCGCAACAGCCCGCCGGGTCGGCCGCGGACCGCTTGCAGATAAAGCACGAACGGCAGGCTGCCGATCAGCATGAAACAGGTCGCGGTCCAATCGATGCGCGCATCGCCGAAAAACCCCAGCGACGCATCGTGGGTCGAAAACCCGCCAGTCGCGATCGTCGTCATCGCATGCGCCATCGCGTCGAACCCGGTCATATCGAACAGCCAATAGATCAACGCGCACAGCAAGGTCAGCACGACATAGATCACCGCGATCGCCGTCACGATCTGGGCCGCGCGCGGCATCACCTTGTCGGAGGTATCGGAGGATTCCATGCGGAACAGCTGCATCCCACCGACCTGCAGCAACGGCAGGATCGAAATCGCCATGGCAATGATGCCGATACCACCAAGCCATTGCAGCAGCGCGCGCCACAACAGGATTCCCGGCTTGGTCTGGTCGAGCCCGATAATCACCGTCGACCCGGTCGTGGTAAGACCGCTCATCGCTTCGAAAAACCCGTCCGTATAGGACAGGCCGAGATCGGCGAAGACGAAGGGCAAAGCGGCGACCGCCGGCATCAGCACCCAGCTCAACGTCGTCAGGATGAAGGCCTGCCGCAGGGACAGGTTGCGCACATTGCTGCGCGTCGTCAGGACCAACATGACGCCGATAAACAGGGTCAGCGCAGCCCCGGTCGCAAAAACCTGCCATTCATCGTTGCCCACCGCAAGATCGGCCGCAGCCGGCACGAACATCGCGACAGCCAAGGTCGACATCAAGATGCCAATGATGAAGAGAACGGGACGAAAGTCGATCAACGGGCGAACCGGTCAGTGGAATCCGTGCGAATCGGCATTCAGGAGACGACAGTATTCCTACCGCTTTTCCGATTTGTCCAGCATTAGCGCGTTTCGGTATCGGTCGCTATCGGGCCGTAGCCGGATCGCCGGAATCGATTTCAGCAACCGCCGAACCGCTTTTCAGGTCGCTACTGCCCCGACGGGTTCGGCGATCCGATGATCGACAAGAATTCGCGCCTTGTCGTCGGATCGTCACGCAAGACACCCAGCATGCGGCTGGTCACCATGCCGACACCGGACTTGTGCACACCGCGCGTCGTCATGCATTGGTGGCTCGCTTCAACGACGACGGCCACCCCCTTCGGCTTCAAGACTTCGTCGATGGCGTTGGCGATCTGGGCCGTCATCTTCTCCTGAATTTGCAGACGTTTTGCGAAAGCGTCGACAACCCGGGCCAGTTTGCTGATGCCGATCACCCGCTTGTCCGGCAGGTAGCCGATATGGGCGCAGCCGATGATGGGCACCATGTGGTGCTCGCAATGCGACTCGAAGCGGATTTCGCGCAGCACGATCAGTTCGTCGTAACCGTCCGTTTCCTCGAAGGTGCGCGACAGCAATTCCGTCGGATCGAGCTGATAGCCGGCGTAAAATTCCTCGAACGACCGCACGACCCGGGCGGGCGTATCGAGCAACCCCTCGCG
>JAPPPC010000838.1 GCA_028817685.1 Rhodospirillaceae bacterium | reverse complement strand
CGGATCCGATGGCGGCCGCCGAAGCCTTGTTCAAGAAGACGGACGAACCGGAAGACAACAAGGCGGACGACGGCGAAGTAGAAAAAGCGGGTAGCGGAACCCTCGCGGATATCTGGCCGACCAACAATTAGGCCAGACACCGTCTCATTCGAGCGGGACGCGCATGCATGACGTTTTCGTCTATGGAACCCTGAAACGCGGGTTTCCAAACTTTGATGCGGGCGGCATGCAGGACGCGCGCTTCATCGGCTGCTACCAGTCGCTGGAGCCCTTCCCTCTGGTTATCGGCCGCCCGTGGTTTACGCCCTACCTGATCGATGAGCCGGGAGCCGGGCATCGCGTCCGCGGCGAACTGTTCGAAGTGACCGACTCGTTGCTGTCACGTCTCGATGCATTCGAAAGCGTTCATCTGCCGGACGGCTATCACCGGCGTTCTATTCAGATAGAAGCGGATGAAAATGGCGAGACCCGCCCCGCCTGGGCCTATCTCCGCGACCGGGCGAAAATCGACGGCATCCACACGGAGCCCCTGACAGAGTATCCGCTCGACCCCCGCTATATCCTGCCGAGCGACCGTCGGCGATCGACCTGAATGCCCGGCTACTTCTTCGCGTAACCGATGGTTTGCAGCGCTTCTTCGATTTCCGGCAGGATCGCCGGATCGTCGATCGTGGCCGGTTGACGGTATTCCTTGCCGTCCGCGATGCTCGCCATCGTGCCGCGCAAGATTTTGCCGGACCGGGTCTTCGGCAGCCGGTCGACGACGACCGCGGATTTGAAGGCGGCGACGGGCCCGATACGCTCCCGCACCATGCCGACCACATCGCGGACGATCTCGTCTCCCGCCGTGTTGACCCCGGCATTCAAGACCAGGAAACCGAGCGGCAACTGTCCCTTTAGCGCATCGTCGACACCGATGACCGCACACTCCGCGACATCCCGATGGTCCGCCAGAACCTCTTCCATCGCGCCCGTCGACAGCCGGTGGCCGGCCACATTGATGATGTCGTCGGTCCGCGCCATGACGAAGATATACCCGTCCTCATCCATGTAACCAGCATCTCCGGTTTCGTAGTAGCCCGGGAAGTCGGCCATGTAGGATTCAATGAAACGCTCATCCGCATTCCACAGGGTCGGCAGGCAACTCGGCGGCATCGGAAGCTTGACGCAGATCGCCCCCATTTCGCCGCGCGGCACCTCATGCCCTGCCGTATCCAGGACCTGTACGTCGTAGCCGGGGACAGCGCGCGTCGGCGACCCTGGTTTGACCGGCAACACCTCGATCCCCATGCAGTTCGACGCGATGGGCCAGCCGGTCTCGGTCTGCCACCAGTGATCGATGACCGGCACCTTGAGTTTCTCCTCGGCCCAGCTCAGCGTGTCCGGATCCGTCCGCTCGCCGGCCAGAAACAGGGTGCGGAGCGAGCTGATATCGTATTGCTCCAGCAGCTTGCCGTCCGGGTCCTCACGTTTAATCGCGCGGAAGGCGGTGGGCGCGGTAAACAAAGTCGAGACCTTGTGTTCGGCAATGATGCGCCAGAAAACGCCCGCATCCGGCGTGCCGACCGGCTTTCCTTCGAACAGGATCGAGGTGCAGCCATGCAGGAGCGGTGCGTAGACGATGTAGCTGTGCCCAACGACCCAGCCGACATCCGACGCGGCCCAGTACACTTCGCCGGGATCGGTGTCGTAGATATTCTTCATCGACCATTTCAGCGCCACCATGTGGCCGCCATTGTCCCGCACGACACCTTTCGGCTGCCCGGTCGTTCCGGAGGTGTAGAGGATGTAGAGCGGGTCGGTCGCCGCGACCGGCACGCAGCCGGCAGGTTCCGCGGCATCCATCAGCGCCTTCCAGTCATGATCGCGACCTGATTTCAGGTCCGCCAGGCATTCTTCGCGCTGCAATACGACCACATTCGGCACCTCGTGCGACGAGATCGACAACGCTTCATCGACAATCGGCATGTATTCGATGATGCGGCCGGGCTCGATGCCGCAGGAGGCCGCCACGATCGCTTTCGGCTTGGCATCGGTAACACGCGTCGCCAGCTCGTTGGGCGCGAAGCCGCCAAAGACGACCGAGTGCACAGCGCCAAGCCGCGCGCAGGCCAGCATCGCGACGGCCGTCTGCGGCACCATCGGCATGTAGATGATGACCCGGTCGCCCTTTTCGACCCCGAGCCCGCGCAGAACGCCGGCGAACTGCGCGACTTTGTCCTGCAGTTCCCGGTAGGTGATCTTGCGCTGTTTGCCGGTGATCGGACTGTCATAGATTATCGCGTTCTGGTCGCCGCGGCCGGCTTCGACATGGCGGTCGACCGCGTTGTAGCAGGTATTGCACTCCGCCCCCGGGAACCATTTGTTGAACGGCGAGTTCGTGTCGTCCAGAACCGCGTCGAAGGGCTTCGACCAATCGATGGCACTGGCGGCTTCCGTCCAGAACCCTTGCGGGTCATCGAGCGCGCGCTGATAAACTTCGTCAAATTGGCCGGCCATATCAGCCTCCCCTGCTCTTATGTTCGTTGTTTGGCCCGATTATACGGTGCTTGCGTGGCATGCAAAGCCGCATTGACCCCGTGCGGCCATATGCCGTAAGCGAAGCGGTGACCGATAGCCGAGCGAGGGCGAGATGACGGATTCCAGTGCAACGGGCGCGAACAATACGCCGCTCAGCCCTTTGAGTTTCCTCCGCCGGGCCGCAACCGTCTATCCGAACCAGCCGGCTGTCGTCCATGGCGACATCTCGTACGATTGGGCGACCGCCTATGCGCGGGCACGGCGTCTGGCGAGCGCGCTCTCCAAAAGAGGCATCGGCAAGAACAGCACGGTCTCGATCATGGCCCCGAATATTCCGGCGCTGTTCGACGCGCATTTCGGCGTTCCCATGGCCGGTGCTGTCCTGAACCCGCTGAACACCAGGCTCGACGCCGATACCATCGCCCACACCCTGCAGCACAGCGAAGCCAAGGTGCTGATCACCGACACGGAATTCGCGCCGGTCATCCAGGACGCTTTGGCGCAACTCGACAGCAAACCCTATGTGATCGATATCGCGGATTCCGCGCTGCCCGGCGGGATGCGGCTCGGCGACATCGAATATGAGGCATTCCTGGAAACGGGCGACCCGGCGTTCGACTGGTCGCTACCGGCCGACGAGTGGGATGCCATCTCCCTTTGCTATACCTCCGGCACAACCGGCAACCCGAAGGGCGTTGTCTATCATCACCGCGGGGCCTATCTGCTGGCCCTGGGCAACGTTTTGACCTGGAGCCTTCCGCAGCGGCCCGTCTATCTGTGGACATTGCCGATGTTCCACTGCGACGGATGGTGCTTTCCCTGGACCTTGGCCGCGGTGGGCGGGACCAGCATCTGCCTGCGCCGGGTCGAGCCGGGCGCCATCTTCGATGCCATCGCGGACCAGGGCGTCACGCACTTTTGCGGCGCGCCCATCGTTCTCAACATGCTGATCAATGCGACCGAAGCGGAACGCCGCCCCTTGCCCCACCGCGTTTCGGTCATGACGGCCGCCGCGCCGCCGCCCGCGACGGTGCTCGCGGCAATGGAAGCGGACGGGTTCGACGTCACCCATTTCTATGGCCTCACCGAGGTCTACGGCCCCGCCGTCGTATGCGCCTGGCACGAGGAATGGGACGAAAAACCGGCCGCAGAGCGTGCCCGCATCAAATCGCGTCAGGGTGTTGCCTACCCGGTGCTGGAGGAACTGATCGTCGCCGACCCGAATACCGGCGAGCCGGTCCCGAAAGACGGCGAGACGATGGGCGAGGTCTTCATGCGCGGCAACATCGTGATGAAAGGGTATTTGAAGAACCGTCCGGCGACCGACGAAGCCTTCGCCGGCGGCTGGTTCCGGTCCGGCGACCTGGGTGTCTGGCATCCGGACAATTATATCGAGCTCAAGGACCGCTCGAAGGACATCATCATTTCCGGCGGCGAGAATATCTCGACGATAGAGGTGGAGAGCGTCCTTTTCGGCCATCCCGCCGTTTTGGAGGCCGCAGTCGTCGCCAAACAGGACGATCATTGGGGTGAAGTGCCTTGCGCCTTCGTCACCTTAAGAACCGACGCGGACGCCAGCGAACAGGAAATTATCGACTATTGCCGGGACAACATGGCCCACTTCAAGGCGCCGAAACACATCGTGTTTTGCGACCTGCCAAAGACGTCGACGGGCAAAATCCAGAAATTCGCGCTACGCGAGCGGACGGCCGAGATCTAACGCGTAAGGCTACTCGCCGTGGAATGTCGTGAACGTCTCAACCGGTTCACGCACCGTGACCAACTCATTGATCACCGAGCTCGTATCTTCCTTGCCAATCGACATGCCGCAGACGATCGCCTGTGAATCCGGTATATCAAGAACCTTCCGGACGACCTTGTGATAATTGGCAAAAGCGGCTTGCGGGCAGGTCTCCAATCCCTGCCCTCGGGCCGCCAGCATGACATTCTCGAGGAACATCCCGATATCGAGCCAGCTGCCCCAATGCATGTCCTGGTCAATGGTGAAAATCAACCCGACCGGTGCGTCGAAGAACTTATAGTTCCGCGCGGTCTGTTCGATCATACCCTCGCGGTTGTCCTTCGTGATCCCGACCAGACCGTACATGTCCCAGCCGACCTTACGGCGGCGGCTGATATAAGGCTCGCGCCACTCCGTCATGTAGTACAGCCGCTCATGATCGTGCTGGCCTTGTTCATTTTTGAACGCATCGACGACCGCATCGGTCAAACGCTGACGCGCCTCTCCGAACAGGACGTGCACCTGCCAGGGCTGGGTATTCGTCCCGCTGGGCGCGCGGCTCGCGACGGCGAGGATATGTTCGATGGTTTCCCGGGACACCGGGTCGGGGAGAAACGCGCGCACCGAACGGCGGCCCGTAATCGCTTCATCAACGCTGATCATGGAAAATTCTCTTTGGCCGGGTTGGAAGTAAAAGAAAGGTGTTACCGGCCTGTTTGGTCGGATTAGACTTCACCATCCGGCCCGAAGGGGGCGGGCCGGGCATTTACGAGACGAATTCTAGGCGGTGTCGAGCCGCTGCAATTCGTCTTTAATCGCGAGTTTCTCGCGTTTCAGATTGGCTACAACGGAAGAATCCGGCATCGGACGGTTATTTTCGTTCTCGAGAGCCGTTTCCAGTGTTGCATGCTTTTGCTTCAGGACTTCGATACGGTCGGTGGACGAAATTTCGGATTGAACCGTTTCCGCACTGTCCATTTCTGCCATTCTGATCTCCCTTGCTGCGTCGCGATCGGGTCTTTACTCTCCCGCCCGCGACAATCATGTGGACCATTATCGTAGCGCCTATTCATGGTCCTGTCAGCAGATTGCTGTACGGCATTTCGGTAGAATGAGAGCGACACATGAGCGACCAACAACGCCTCATCGTGGGAATCAGCGGTGCTTCCGGTGTGATCTACGGGGTTCGCCTGCTCGAAACCCTGAGAGATATGCCGGTTGAGACGCATCTGGTCATCAGCAAAGCGGCCGAAGTCACCCTCGCCTACGAAACCGACCTCAAGATTGCCGCCGTCCGCGAACTCGCCGACGTCGTCTATCCGGAAGCGGATATTGCCGCAGCGATCTCAAGCGGTTCCTTCAAAACCCTTGGCATGGTCGTCGCGCCCTGTTCGATCCGGTCGATGTCCGAAATCGCTGCCGGCGTCACTGCCTCATTGCTGACGCGGGCAGCCGACGTGGTGCTCAAGGAGCGCCGCAGACTGGTTCTTATGGTCCGCGAGACACCGCTTCATACGGGGCACCTTCGGACCATGACCGCCCTGTCGGAGATGGGTGCGATCATTGCCCCGCCGCTGCCTGCCCTCTACGCCAAGCCCGAGACGATCGACGACGTGATCAACCACTCCGTCGGCCGGGTTCTGGACCTATTCGATCTCGACACCGGCAAGGTGCGGCGTTGGGGCGAACCGGCCGCGGATGGCGGCAAGCCCTTGCGCGCCTTGCGGCAGAAAAAGCCGGAATGATGAGCGGTCGGCGGCTCTAAGACGAAGACCTGCAGATGTTCCGTTAAAGCGGCGCCTCGAAAATTGCATCGACGATAAGCTCTACGTCACGGCGCGCAGCGTCATCGACCTCCGTTGGTAGCGTTTGCAAATAGAGCAGGACGTTTTCCAACACTGAAGCGCGCGCGTCCGACGCATCTTCCGGCGGCTCCGGAAGCGGCAAAGCGAAGAGCGCGTCTTGCTGAAGCCGCTCGGAACGCAATTCGATGCGCTTTATCTCGGACCGCAATCGTTCCTGCAATTTGGGGTCGACCCCTTGATGCGTCGCGCCTTTCAAATCACGGCGAATGGTGCGAAGGGGCACCACCACGTCTTTTTTCCAGGCATCGACCGACGCCAAAATTCTACCGATCGATTGGGAGTCGAGGCGCATAGCGCGATCCCACGCGACCCAACAACAATACATGAGAATATTGACGTCGGCGTTGTAGCTGTCTTGCAATCTGAGACAGGCTGGAGGGACGCCATCGCGACCGTAAAGTTTGACGGAAAAGTCCCAGAACGGGTTTTCCTCCGGCATCGCTAGGCGTCTCCGAGGCAAATCCCGAGGCCGCGGGCCGTCCGCACAACCGGACCGTCGAGATCGACCAGAGCCGGCTCTGAGACGACCTCCTCGATCGGCAAGTCCAGAACCTGCCGGTCGCGCCAAACCACCACGCGCCCAAACTGGCCCTCCGCGATCAGATCGACGGCGTGAACGCCGAAGACGCTCGCCATCAGCCTGTCGCGCGCATCCGGTGCCGCCCCGCGCTGCACGTGGCCCAGAACCGTAACACGCACCTCGGCACGCGTCGTTTCGGCAAGTCTGTCCCCCAGCAAGTGTCCGATACCGCTATACGCCGAACGGCCGCCGGCGTACTTCTGAACGATCTTGTTGCCGGACTCGTTCGGCACCGCCTCCGCCACCACGACCAGGGCAAAGCGCCGGCCAGCTTCTTGGACACGCCTAATTTTTCGGACCACATGCTCGATCCGGTACGGGATCTCCGGGATCAAAATCACATCCGCGCCACCGGCGATTCCCGCAACCAGCGCGATATGCCCGGCATCGCGCCCCATCACCTCCAGGATCATGACCCGATCATGACTGGCTGCGGTCGGTTGCAGCATGTCCAACGCGTCGGTCGCGACTTGCACCGCCGTGTCGTAACCAACCGATAACTCCGTCACACCGACATCATTGTCGATTGTCTTCGGAATACAGACGAGATTGAGGTCCCCTTTCTGCGCCAGCTTGTTGAGAATGCTGAGACTGCCGTCACCGCCGATGCCGATCAGCGCGTCCAAGCCCAGCGCACGATATCCGGCGATCACTTCGTCGGACCGGTCGAGGTCGTCACCGTCCAATTGCGGAAAGGCGAAGGGATTACCGAAATTGCTGCTGCCCAGGATCGTGCCGCCCCGGCGCATGACCGATCCATCAAAATCCGCCAGGTTCAGAGCCCGTGCCGCCGGCGGCGATTCCATAAGCCCGTGCGTCCCGTGCTCGACACCCAAAACGGTCCAACCGAGACCTGCCGCGCGGTGTACGACCGCGCGCAAAACCGCGTTCAGCCCAGCGCAATCCCCACCGCTTGTCAGGATTCCAATACGTTTACTGTCACCCATTCGCTACCTCCTGCCTCGCCAACATGACGAGCGGCGGCAGTCACCGCAAGATGGCAGTTACCGTTAAATCTGATAAGCTGAACAGCATTGGGGATGCGAAGGCCAACAACGCCATGGACGATCAGGAAGAGCTTCGGCGTATGCTGGAAGAGTTACGTATTGAACATCGCGATCTTGATGATGTCATCGCGCGATTAACAGAGAAAGCGCCCTTTGATCAGCTACAGCTCCAGCGCCTGAAAAAAAGAAAACTGGGGTTGAAAGATGCGATTGCCCGCCTGGAAGACGATTTGAACCCCGATATCATCGCCTGAAGCGCCGGACGCGTTTAATCGTCCGATTCCGCTTGGCCAAAGGCACGCATCCGGCGATCGGCCGCGTTCATTGCGGCTCCGGCGTCCTCACCGTCCTGGAGAAAATGGACGCCCCATACAAGGCTTAGCGCGACTTCGTGCCCCGACCAGACGACAGGACGATCGGATACCACATCGGCGAGCACTTGGGCCCGTTCCTCGGCCAGATCCTGCGGCTCGCCGATCAAAACAACGCCAAATTCGGCCCCTCCGACACGGCCGATCACATTGCCCTCCGGTACGTTGCTCTGAATGATCGAACCGACATGCTCGATTGCGGCATCACCCGCGGAGAGCCCGAACCGAATATTGACCGATTTAAGGTTTTCCACCTCTAAAAAGACCAGACTGCTGTTGGTGTTGCGACGATTGGCAATCGACAAGGCCCGCGTCAGTTCCCGAACGAAGGCGCGCCGGTTCAGCAATTGCGATACCGAATCCTGATCCGCGAGTGCTGTCAGATATTCCAACCGATTGTGGCTCTGGTCCAACTCTTCCCGCAAAGAGGCCACTTCGGCGATCAGGCCGACCATCGCGCCCCGAATGTTCGGCGTAAGATCATCTTCCGCAACGCCATGAACCGCTGCCACATCCTGCAGTTCTTCATGGACCTCGCGCTCGTCGGGCGACGAGCGACCGTCGTCACGAGAGCCACCGGTCGCGTCGGCCGGTGGTACGGACCGTTCTGTCCCAACCTGCCGGGGTTGTTGTATGGGCGGCGGTTCTTCAACCTTCATCGAATAGCCACGCCAGCCATTTCGGATGCGGCCAAGAAAAAGAGATTCGCGGGGGATTGCGAACCAATGTGAAACCAGGCCGACTGTGCGCTTGCACGGCCTTAGGCGATTTCTATACTCCGGTGTTTCCGCGCCGGGAGGCGCAGCACAACGAAGTGATTTCAACATGGCCGACGCGCCCGTCGTAGGCATCATCATGGGAAGCCAATCGGATTGGGAAACCATGCGCCATGCCGCCGAAACATTGGAGCAGTTGGGCGTTGCGCACGAGACACGGATCGTGTCCGCGCATCGGACACCAAAACGCCTGGTCGAGTATGCGGAAACGGCCCGGGAGCGCGGTTTGCAGGTCATTATCGCCGGCGCCGGGGGGGCCGCCCACCTGCCCGGGATGACCGCAGCGATGACGCCGCTTCCGGTCTTTGGCGTCCCTGTGGAAAGCAAGGCGCTTAGCGGGATGGATAGTCTGTTGTCCATCGTGCAGATGCCCGGCGGAATCCCGGTTGGAACGCTGGCCATCGGCCGCGCCGGCGCCATCAATGCGGGATTGCTCGCCGGCGCTGTGATCGCGTTAACCGACAAAGCCGTTCGTGGTAATCTTGACGCATGGCGCGCCAAACAAACTTCGGGAATCGCCGAATCACCCTCCGATGAATAAATCCGATCTGGCATCGTTCGGACCGGGAAGCGTAATCGGAATTCTCGGCGGCGGACAATTGGGACGCATGACGGCGCTCGCCGCAGCGCGGCTAGGGTACCGCTGCCACATATTTGCCCCCGAGGCCGGTGGCCCGGCTGCACAGGTTTCGGACGCGGAGACAGTCTCTGGCTACGACGATCAGAGCGCCCTCGCCCGCTTCGCCGACAAGATCGATGTCGCAACGTACGAATTCGAAAATGTGCCCGTTGAATCCGTCGAATTAATGCTTGAACGGATACCCGTGCATCCTCGACAGAAAGCACTGGCTGCCGAGCAAGATGGGT
>JAPPPC010000492.1 GCA_028817685.1 Rhodospirillaceae bacterium | reverse complement strand
CCGTTGAGCCCGGCGGCGGCGTCGCGGACGTTACCGGTGGCATGACATTCGAATGGACGGACGCCTGCGAGGGGTGGGCGCTCAATCAGCACTACCTGTTACGCATTTCCGGCAGCGACGGGTCCGAAACGGACATCAGTACCAGCAATGTCACCTGGGAGGCCAAGAATGGGTTGCGATATCGTTTCAATATAAAACGCGGCCGCAACGGGACGCTGGTCGAGGATTTACGCGGGGACGCAAAGCTGGATGCGGAAGGGGCAGCCGGTTCGGTCAAGTTCGAAAAGCCAGACTCACAGACGATAAAGCTGCCCGCCGGAACGAAGTTTCCGACCGATTTCATGATCAGCCAGATGCGGGCGGCCGTGAACGGAGACCGTATGGGACGGGAACTGGTATTCGAAGGGTCGGCGGTGGAGGGACCGCAATCCGTGGCCACGACATTTCTACCGTCCCGCGCGGCGGATAAATCGGATCTCTTGAAACCGCCCTTGGGGCCGAACAAAATTTGGCCGATGTACATTGCCTATTTTCCGGCTGACAATGTCGACGGGCGTGCCGAGACCGAGCTTTCGATCGATGTACAAGCGAATGGTGTCGTAACGGGATTCGTCGTCGATTACGGTATTTTCAAACTCAAGGCGAAACTGGCGAAGATCGAGACACTGCCTGAGACCGGTTGCTAACGGATTCGTACGCCGGGCAGGCTTATTACCGCATCTTCCGTCCCTTGATGATGGCGTCGGGGCCCAGTTTGGCGCGGACGGCATTGACTGCTTCTTCGATCTGACGTTCTTTCGGCGTTTCCTGGTGTAGTAGATCGGGCGGATCCGCTTCGTCTGCGTCCACGATATCGGCGACCCCGACGCCGATCAGACGGAATGCCGGTCCGTTCGCTTCCTTTTCCAGCAACGACACGGCGGTCCGATAGATAATCTCCGCCAGTTCGGTCGGACTAGAGAGGGTCCGGCTCCGGGTCAGAAGCTGAAAATCCGCGCGTTTCAGCTTGAGGGTGACACTTCTTCCGGCAAGAGACCGATTTTTCAAACGCCCGGCGACGCTTTCGCACAGCGGCCACATGCGCTTGCACAGCGTTTCGAGGTTATAGATGTCTTCCGCAAATGTGGTCTCAGAGGAAATACTCTTGGGTGCGGAGGAGGGGGCGACTGACCGGTCATCGTTGCCGCGCGAGAAATCGTAAAGCCGATGGCCGATGGAGCCGTAGCGCGCGACGAGCTTATCTTCCTCGACCTTCTGCAAGTGGCCGACCGTCGTGATCCCGTCGCGCCGAAGCTTGCTTTCCAGAGCCTTACCGACGCCCCAAATGATCTTCACGGGCTTCGATGCCAGGAATGATGTGGCCTCCGCCTGTCCGATCACCGAAAAACCGCGCGGTTTGTCCAGGTCCGAGCCGACCTTGGCGAGGAATTTGTTGTAGCTGAGGCCGACGCTGCCGGTGACGCCGATCTCATCTTCGATCCGCTTTAGGATGAGCGCCAGGGTGCGTGCAGGCGATCCCTTATGCAGGGTTTCGGTTCCGGACAGGTCGAGAAAGGCCTCGTCGATCGATAGGGGCTGCACCAAGGGCGTGTAATCTTTCATGATCGCGCGGACCTCACCACCCACGGCGCTATATTTCGCCATGTTGGGCCGGATGACAACGGCATCCGGGCACGCCTCCAGCGCTTTGAACATCGGCATTGCAGAGCGAACGCCGTACATTCTGGCGACATAGCAGGCAGCCGAAACAACACCGCGATGGCCGCCGCCGACGATCACCGGCAGATCCTTTAGGGACGGATCGTCGCGTTTCTCGATCGAAGCATAGAAGGCGTCGCAATCGATATGCGCGATCGACAATGTCGGAAGCTCCGCGTGAGAGATAAGGCGGGGTGAATTGCAATTCGGACAGCGAGACTTCGTCCCATCGTCTTCAAATACGCTGAGGCAGTCACGGCAGAGCCCCGTCTTCATGATGGCTGCACGCCGTCAGGCCAAAGCCATGCGGCGCCCCGGACGCCGCTGGAATCGCCGTAGGCCGGCGGGACCAGTTTCGTCTCGACCCGGTCGGAGAACACCCATTGCGACCATAGCTTCGGCACATTGTCGTAAAGCCGTTCGATGTTCGAGACACCGCCGCCTAGCACGATGATATCCGGGTCGATGACGTTGATGACGCTGGCAAGCGCGCGTGCGAGCCGGCTTTCGTAGCGTGAGAGGCTGTCTTCGCATGCCGTATCGCCGGTCGCGGCACGCGCTGCAATCTCTCGCGGCGTGAGGGCGTCGCCGGTGTCCGCCTTGTGGTGTGCGGCAAAACCGGTTCCGGACAGAAAGGTTTCGATACATCCCATCAAGCCGCACGAGCATGGCAGTCCGGGCAGTTCATCGGGAGTGACCCAGGGCAAGGGGTTGTGACCCCATTCGCCGCCGATCGCGTTGGCACCGGAGAGAATCTTGCCGTCGATGACGATCCCGCTGCCGCAGCCTGTGCCTAGAATAACGCCGAAGACGATTGCGGCGCCGGCAGCGGCCCCATCTGTTGCTTCCGATAGCGCAAAGCAGTTCGCGTCGTTCGTCATCCTGACCGGCCGTTTGAGACGCTGTGCGAGGTCCTGGTCGAGTGGATGCCCGTTAAAGGGCGAATTATACGCGTTTTTCACGCGCTGCGTTGCCGGTGAGATCGTTCCGGGAATACCAAACCCGACGGAGCAACGGGTTCCCGCTTGGCTTTCGATCTCTTCTACCAGGGAGGCGATCGCCTCAACCGCTTTGGGATAGTCCTTTACTGGCGTCGGAACGCGCTTGCGGGCCTCGAGGCGGCCGTCAGCACCCATCACCGCCGCTTCAATTTTCGTGCCTCCGACATCGACGCCTATGCGCATTAAACGGTATCCATCCCGTTTCGGACCATGCTAATTTCAGCTTCGTAAAATGTCCGATGAAAGACTGAATTGTAGCAATAAATTCAACGAATCATGACATCATTGCGTAAAGAGTGAATAAGATTAACAAAGGGGGTTTCAGCATCCTTGATCTTCAGACATTCTTAATCGCCAATTTGCTAGTGTAAACGTACACCCAATCGGTATTTGGTCGGACCAAACCATGTCGAAAACCGTTCTGATCGTTGAAGATAACGAACTGAACATGAAGCTATTTCATGACCTGCTTGAGTCGCAAGGCTATGAAATTCTACAGACACGCTACGGCATGGAAGCGTTGAAGATGGCCCGGAGCGAGAAACCGGACCTGATTCTCATGGATATTCAGCTGCCGGAAGTCTCCGGGTTGGAGGTTACCAAGTGGTTGAAAGAAGACGATGATTTGAAGGAAATTCCGGTCATCGCTGTGACGGCATTTGCCATGAAGGGAGATGAGGAGAAATTTCGCGAAGGCGGCTGCGAGGCCTATATCGCGAAACCGATCTCAGTGGCGAATTTTCTGGCAACCGTCGATCGCTTTTTGAGCTGACGGAAGATGTCCGCGCGAATACTCGTCGTCGATGATCTGTTACCGAACGTCAAACTTCTGGAAGCGAAGCTGACGAGCGAGTATTTCGACGTACTGACGGCGAACGATGGGCCAAGCGCTCTTGAGATCATCGAATCGCAGCCACCTGATATCGTTTTGTTGGATGTCATGATGCCCGGCATGGATGGGTTCGAAGTCTGCCAGCGCATCAAACAGAACCCCGAAACCATGCACATTCCGGTTGTCATGATCACGGCACTGTCCGATGCCGCCGACCGGGTGCGCGGGATCGAGTGCGGTGCTGATGACTTTCTGACCAAACCGGTAAATGACACGGCACTGTTCGCGCGCGTTCGTTCGCTGGTGCGCCTGAAGATGATGATGGACGAATGGCGCATGCGTGAGCAGACAACCGGTCAGCTCGGCGTGCTGCGTCACGAAACGTCGTTGATGGATGTCGACGCGTCGGAGGCAGCGGTTCTGGTCTTGGACGACAATGAAGTCGATGCGGGGAAGGTCGTCGAAACGCTGCGTCAGGATGACGATATCGTCATTGCGACGGATACCGTCGAATCGATGTTCGAATACGCGATGAAGCGGGAATTCGACCTGATCATCGTCAATCTGAACCTACGTGAACAGGATTCGCTGCGGCTCTGCTCGCGTTTGCGATCGGCGGAACGGACGCGTCAGATTCCAATTCTGCTGGTGGTCGAGGAGGACCAGGTCGAGCGTTTGGCGAAAGGCTTCGACCTCGGCATCAATGACTATCTGATCAAACCGATTGATCGGAACGAGCTGCTGGCCCGGGCGCGCACGCAGATTCGCCGTTGGCGCTATCATGGCCGCTTGCGGGAGACCTACGAGCGCAGCATTGAGATGGCGCTCACCGACGGGCTTACGGGGTTGTACAACCGGCGCTATCTCTACACCCATGTCGATGGGCAGATCGAGCGTATCTCAGCGAGCGGAAAGCCGATGTCGTTGATGATGTTCGATATCGACTTCTTTAAGACGATCAATGACAAGCATGTCAGCCATGCCGCCGGTGACGAGGTGCTGCAGGAACTGGCCCGCCGGATCACGCAGAATTTGCGCAGTTTCGACACGGTCGCGCGTTATGCCGGTGATGAGTTCGTGATCGTCATGCCGGATACGGATGTTCCGATCGCCTGCGCCGTTGCGGAGCGTCTGCGCGTGGACGTCGCCAGCAAACCGTTCCAAATCACCGTTCCTGCCGGCACCGAAAGTGTCACGATCAGTATCGGTGTCGTGACTGCGCGGCCGGAGGGGGAAACGACGCTCGACCTCATCCGGCGTGCGGACGAGGCCCTGTATCAGGCGAAACATGCGGGCCGGAACCGCGCTGTCCTGTGGACCGAGGACGGATTTGAGGAAGTGGCGCAATCGGATGTCCCCGCCGCCGGCGTGGCCTGATTTTCGGGTATTCGATGGCAGAGACACAAAAGCCGCTCGTAAGAGCGGCTTTTTTAGGTTTCGCGTAGGCGCGATTTCCTAAATACGCACTACTTGATGCGGCCTTCCTTGAAGACGACATGCTTGCGGACGACGGGGTCGTACTTGCGCATTTCAAGCTTTTCAGTCTGCGTGCGCGGGTTCTTCTTCGTTACGTAGTAGTAACCGGTGTCCGCGGAGCTGACCATTTTGATTAGGATCGTGCTCGGTTTCGCCATGATCGACCGTCCCGTATTTCCCTAAACATCCAAATTCATGAACGCGGCACATTAGCGCCCGGCGGTTGCAAGTCAAGCCTATTCCATTGTTATCAGTTTCGTATCCACCCGGGTCGACAGCAACGGCACCTTCCGGGCCGAATTGAGCGGGCCGCCTTCACGCCAATGCTTCATCGCTTCTTCCAATGCGAAACTGGTGACGTTCATGAGATCGTATGTGTCGAGTGCCTCGGACACCCGGCGCCAGCCGATGTCCTCCAATTCGCTCGTATGGTGCAACGTGCCGGCGGCATGGGCGCCATCGATCAGGAAGAAACGCGTATTGTACCGAATCGGATTACGGGCCGGCGTAATGGCGCGCGCAATATAGTCGAGACCGTTCAAGACAGGGGCGTGCCCGGCATCCGCGTAGGCTTCGTGAAGGTCTGACAGGTCATGGGGTTCGATCTGGCCTGGCTGACCGATCAGGAGGCCCGATTCCTCCCATGTTTCCCGCAGGGCCGCCCAGATTAAGGCCTTCGCGCGGCCTGTCGGACAGTGGCGCTGCATTTTCTGCAGGACAGAGTCCTCAATCAACGCCGACGCCGCGTGCCGGTAATCGGCACGGTCGACCCGCCCGCCGGGGAAGACGTAGATTCCTGGCATGAAGCGCGCGTCCAGCCGCCGTCTCCCGAGCAAGACTTCGGGATCTTCTCGCGATCCGCGCAGCAGGACGACGCTCGCAGCGTCTTTCGGATGAACGGGCCGCTTCGACGGTGCCGACGGCCGGCGATCTGACATGAACTAGCTCCCCGCGGTCGGCGCGGAGTGCCCCAACGCGTGTTTATAGAGGTCTGGTTTCTCTAGAATCCGCTTAGCGACAGCGATGTCAACATCGTCACCTTCTTGAGGTTGCCATGGGCACTCTTTGCCCGCCGTGGCGCGCGTTTTGTTTGTCATGGTGTGACTGGCTGCGATCTGCGCACGGGGGGCGGGGTTTCCGAGGCTGCGTTTCAGAACGGCAGCGATATCCTTCGCGCCGCTGGTGCAAAAGGCCGGAACGACGCCGATCCGGTTGAGGTCGAACCCTAGCGGAGAGTGCAGGCGGGCCCAGGTCAGGATCAACTCGCCTTCGTTGGGCAGGCGTATCACCGTTTGCACCGTTCCCTTGCCGAAACTGTTGCTGCCGATCAGCACCGCCCGGCGGTGATCCTGCAAGGCGGCGGCAAGCACTTCGGATGCGGAAGCGGAGGCGCCGTTCACCAGCAGGACCAAGGGGATGTCCTGAGCGATCTCGCCTTCCGAAGCGTCGAAGAGTTGTAGGCTATCCGGATGACGGCCGCGCGTTGTGCTAATCCGCCCGGTTTGAAGAAAAAGGTCTGCCGCACTGACGGCCTGGTCGAGCAAGCCGCCCGGGTTGCCACGCAGGTCAATGACGATCCCGTCCAGTGCGCCGCCGAATTCGCGCACCGCCTTTTGGACGCTTTCGCTTAGTTCGGTCGTCGTGTCCTGATTGAACCCGGTCACCTTGAGATAGGCGTAACGGTCGCGCGGTTGGTAAAACACTGTCGTAGGGATGATCCTCGTGCGAGAGATCAAGAGATCGATCGGCGCGGACTGGTTTTCCCGCTGAACTGTTACCCGAACTGGCTTGCCGAGTGGTCCCCGCAGCAGTCGGACGATACGCCGCAGTGAGAGACCGCGCAGCGGCATGCCGTCGACATTGACGATAATGTCCCCGGCGACGATACCGGCGCGGCTTGCCGGAAGATCCGGAGAGACGGCTTTGACGCGCACGCCCTGATCGTGGCCAACGATCGAGACACCGATACCGCCAAAACCTTCCCGGGACTCCCGATTGCGTAGACCAGCCTGTTTCCCGTCGTAGCGCGTGTATCGGTCGAGATCGACCAGAATGGCATCAATCGTGACTTTATAGATATTTTCGATTTCCGCCTCGGCGAGCTTGGTGGAGGCCTTGCGCCCCGATTTGATCAGGTCCTCTATTGCCGACGCCCATCCGTCTGAATCGTTTCGCGGTGCTGCCGCAACGAAGCCGACAGACGTACCATTGATCTGCAAGTCCACGCGATCTTCTTTGCGCTGTACGGTGGCCCCGGGTTCCAGCTTGGAGAGGCCTGCAAGGCCGGACAGAGCGAGCTCGGCCACGGGAATTTCGTCCAGATACATCTTGTGGACGTTTTCGAGGACCGTTGCGTACATTCGCGCGACTTCGGATTTGTCGGCGGGCTTTTCTATCGTCGGCGGCGGCGAGACGTTCTGGGAGGCGCAGGCCGCGAGGGCCAGGAAAGCGGCGACAAGAACGAACCGCAAAGGCGATCGCGTTATCGCGAAGCAACCGATAAGACTCGTTCCAAGGTGTTTCGACGACATGTTGCCTCGGATCACCGCTAAATTGATCCTGTTAGACTTTCGAAATTAGCCAGTCGGCCACCGAATATCCATAGGCTGCCATTATCGGCGCCCACGGTGCACTTTCCGTCTGCGTTTCTGCCGATGTTTGCTGCTGGGACGTTTGTCGCGCTGAAGCTGCGCGCCACCTTCAATCATCTCGAAGACCAGGCCGCCGGTATCGACGTTCGCTTCCCGCAGTTCGATCTGAACGGTTTCGCCGAGGGTATAGGTCAGGCCGCTATCCCGCCCGATCAGCCTGTGCTCGGTTTCGTCATGGTCGTAATAATCATGTGGCAGTGTTCTGATCGGTATCAGCCCGTCCGCACCTATCTTGTCCAAGGTTACGAAGAGGCCGAAGCGCGTCACGCCTGTGATCCGACCACCGAACCGGGCACCAACGCGATCGGACAGAAAGGCCGTAACGTACCGGTCCTTCGCCTCCCGTTCCGCCGCTTCCGCCCGGCGTTCCGTCATCGAGGTCTTTTCGCCTAGTTCATCGAACCGGTCCGCTGCTTCCTCGGGCAGGCCGCCCGCGCCAAGTCCATTTGCAGCGATCAATGCACGATGGACGAGGATGTCGGGATAGCGACGGATCGGGGAGGTGAAATGACAATAACGCTGCAGAGCCAGGCCGAAATGCCCTGCATTATCCGGACTGTATACCGCTTTCGATTGGCTGCGCAGGATGAGGCCGCTGACCAAATCCACATGCCCGCCGTCCGCGGCTTGGCGCAGAATGCCGGCGAGATGTGATGGCCGAACCGCGCTGCTGCGCTGTAGTTTGTAGCCGAGAGAGGCGAGTGATTGGCGCAGCCCTTCCAGCTTGTCGGGTGAGGGGGGCTCATGTACCCGATACATGACGGGCGCCCCTTTAGACTCAAGGCTTTCCGCAGCGGCCACATTGGCCGTGATCATGAATTCTTCGATCAAACGGTGGCTGTCGAGCCGCGTGCGGGGCTCGATCGCGGCGACATGGCCATCCTCGCCGATTGAAATCTGCAGTTCCGCGAGATCGAGATCGAGCGTTCCACGTTTGTCACGGCCGCGTATCAGGGCTTCATACGCGCCGTAAAGCGGCCGAATGACGGGTTTGAGGAGCTGATCGGTGTCGTCATCCGGATAGCCGTCATGGGCCGCCTGGACCTGCTCGTAGGTAAGGCGCGCGGCGGAGCGCATCAGGCCGCGCTGGAATTTGTGGCCGCGGATTGCACCTTGTGCGTCGATCCTGATTTCAACTGCTAGGCACGGCCTGTCTTCGCCGGGAACAAGTGAGCACCAGCCATTCGACAACGCCTCTGGCAGCATGGGGACGACCCGGTCCGGGAAGTAAACGGACGTCCCCCGATCCTCTGCCGACCTGTCCAGCGCGTCGCCGGGTTTGACGTAACTGGCGACGTCCGCGATCGCGACAATAAGGCGCCAGCCGCCGGAAATTTCATCATCCGGCGCGGCCCAAACGGCATCGTCATAGTCGCGGGCGTCAGCGCCATCTATGGTCACCAGCGGCAGGTCGCGCAGGTCTGTGCGCTTGCCCAAAGGTGTCGGTCCTGCTGCTTCGGCCTGGGCCAGCGCCTCGCCGTTGAATTCGACGGGAATTTCGCGGCTATGGATGGCGATCAGGCTATAGGTCTTGGGGTCGGATATCGGACCAATACGTTCGACGACCTTGGCCTTTCGCGCGGCGCCGCGGCCGCCCCGCATATACTCGATGGCAACGACATCTCCATCCCGAGCGCCCCCATTGTCCTCCGGCGCGATTCGGATATCGCGCTGCTTGCTGCGGGTCGTCGGGCGAATGGTCCCGTAGGCACCGCGCTGCTCGTACACGCCGACCACCAAGCTAGGACCCTTGCCAAGCAAGCGGATCGTGTCGGCCTCATAGACGTTGGGGGCGGATTTCTTGACCCGGACGAGAATATGGTCGCGCGGTCCCGGAGCAGCGACCTGCGTTTTGCCGGGATTGAGGTAAATGGCCGGGGGCGGGGCATCTTCCTCCCATCGGGTAGGACGGCAGAGTACTTCGCCGTCGCTGTCCGTGCCGATCACCTCGACCACGAGCACTGGCGGCAGGTCACCCGCCGGTCGAACCCGGCGTCGTTCCTTGTCGAGATGACCTTCTTCCTGCAATTCCTTCAGGATGGCTTTTAGCGCAATGCGTGCACCGCCGCGGATCTGGAAGGCG
>JAPPPC010000130.1 GCA_028817685.1 Rhodospirillaceae bacterium | reverse complement strand
CACGACCTGGCCGTTTGCGTCCTTGTGAAAGACGTACTCGACGACGTAGGTGCGCATCAGCAGCTGATCGACGCCGACGGCCGTGGCGGCGATCCAGCGGTTGATCGGCGCCGCTGCGCGCGGATCGGTCGGCACCAGGGGCGGGCCGTCGAAGGCGGTGTCGATGTAACGCGCGATCGCCTGGCTTTCGCAAAGCTCCAGCCCGTCATGCCGCATGACCGGCACCTGGCCCTGCGGGTTGATCGCCTTGACCGCATCTGAATGCGGCATCTCGGCGATATTCTCATGCGGTACGCCCTTTTCCTCGGCGCACATGCGCACCGTGCGGACGAAGTTCGATCGCGGAATACCGATGATTTCCAGGCCCATTGTCTGCTCTCCCATTGAGTGATTTGGGGCAAGCTTAAGGGGCGAGGGCGGTTCGCGCTAAGGATAATTTCCTACGGTCCGAACACCACTTGCGGCAGCCAGGTGGTCAGTGCCGGGAACAGCGCGACCAGGCCCAGCGCGAACACCTGGATGCCGACAAAGGGCACGACGCCCTTGTAGATCTGCATCGTCGTGACCTCTGGTGGGGCGACGCCTCGCAGATAGAACAAGGCGAAACCGAAGGGTGGCGTCAGAAACGAGGTCTGCAGGTTCAAGGCGATCATGATGCCGAGCCAGACCGGGTTGAAGTCCATCTGCAGCAGGATCGGCGCCACGATCGGCACGACGACGAAGGTGATCTCGATGAAGTCGAGGACGAAGCCGAGCAAGAACATGATCAGCATGACGACGATCATCGCGCCGACCGCACCGCCGGGCAGGGAGGTGAGAAAGCCATGCACCAGATCGTCGCCGCCCAGCCCGCGGAATACGGAGGAGAAGAGCTGCGCACCGATGACGATGCCGAACACCATCGCGCTGACCCTTGTCGTGCTGCGCATGACTTCGTGCAGGCCGCGGGTGCGGTAGACGCGCGACAGGCTGACCCAGATGCCCCAGGCGAGCGCGAGGCAGCAGGCCGCAGCCACCACGATGCCGATCATGTCGGCGGTGGGAATGTTGTCGCGCGACACGCGTAGATCCATGAAACCGGTCAGGAACAGCACGACGACCAGCCCGATCGCCGCGGCATAGATCGGCCGGCCATTGTCCGGATCCATGCGCAGTCCGCCCAGTAATGTGGCGCCGATGGCGCCGACCGAGGCCGCTTCCGTTGGCGTCGCGATGCCGGCCAGGATCGAGCCGAGGACGGCGACGATCAGCACGACGGGCGCGATCAGGGCACGGAAGACGCGCATCGCGATTTCCTGGTTGGTCAGGCCCTGCACCAGCTCGTCGCGCGGCACGGGGGGCGAGGATTCCGGCCGGATGAACGCGATGAACATCTGATAAAGGATGTACATGCCGACCAGCGCCAGTCCCGGCAGCAGGGCGCCGGCGAACAGGTCGCCGACGGAGACGGGATCCGGGGCGAAGTTGCCGAGTTTGCGCTGGGCTTCCTGATAGGCGTCGGAAATTTGGTCGCCGAGCACGACGAGGACCAGGGAGGGCGGGATGATCTGCCCCAACGTGCCCGACGCGCAGATCGAGCCGCAGGACAGCGCGGGATCGTACCCGCGGCGCAGCATGGTGGGCAGCGACAGCAATCCCATGGTCACGACGGTGGCGCCGACGATGCCGGTCGAGGCGGCGAGCAGTGCGCCGACGACGCAGACCGAGATGCCGAGCCCGCCGCGCAACGCCCCGAACAGCATGCCCATCGTGTCGAGCAGCTCTTCGGCGACCTTGGAGCGTTCCAGCATGACCCCCATGAACACGAACAGTGGGACCGCGACGAGAATTTCGCTGATCATCGCGTTGCCGAATACGCGGTTCGGGAAAATACCGAGGAAGGCCGGGTCGAAGACGCCGAGCAGGGCGCTGATGCCGGCGAAGATGAGCGCGACGCCGGCGAGCGAGAAGGCGACCGGAAAGCCGGCCATCAGCATGCCGCAGACGCCGACGAACATGAGGCAGACGAGATATTCGTTCGTGGTCATACGCCGGCCCCCCGTTCTTCTTCGACGGGGGGGTCGAAATCGTCCAGGCCGCGCATGACGAACACGGACTTCACCGCCATCGAGAGACTTTGCAAAGTCAACAGCAGGGGAAAGGCGAGAAGCATCGTTTTGAGGAACCAGAAGGGCATGAAGGTGCCTTCTGGCGAGCCTTCCCAGACCCGCACCGACTGCCCAACGAAGGTGAGCCCTTTCCAGGTCATGACCGCGCAGAGCGGCCAC
>JAPPPC010000830.1 GCA_028817685.1 Rhodospirillaceae bacterium | reverse complement strand
CCCGTCACCCGCGACGCATTTTTTGCGGGCGCCCGGAGTGCCCAATCGAAGAATTGGAGCAAACAGAAACGTCCCGCCAGCGTAAGCGGCGCAACGCCGAAACCGAAGCCTAAGCGCAGCGGTGACCGGCGGCGCGTAATCGTCTTGGACCCCGGGCATGGCGGGGTCGATCCCGGCACTGTCGGCGTAACGGGAAGCTACGAAAAGCACATCACGCTCGCGGTCGCGAAAGCGGCGAAAAAGGTCCTTGAAGCGAGCGGCCGCTACCGTGTCGTGCTGACGCGCACGCGCGATGTCTATGTGCGCCTCAGGGACAGGTTTGAGATCGCGCACAACAACAAGGCGGAAATGTTCATCTCGCTGCACGCGGATTCGATCGGCAGCCGCAAGATTCGCGGCGGATCGATCTACACATTGTCGGACAAGGCGTCCGATAAGGAAGCGGAAGATCTCGCCAACAAGGAGAACAAGTCGGACATTATCGCCGGCGCCGACCTGACCGGATACGCGTCGGAGGTCTCCCGGGTGTTGATCGATCTGGCGCAGAACGACACCAACCGCGAATCCTGGCATTTGGCGAAGATGCTGGTGGGCGAGCTGAAAAAGAAAATCAAGCTCCTGCGCACATCTCATCGGTATGCCGGATTCGCCGTTTTGAAATCGCCAAACGTGCCCTCCGCCCTGATCGAACTTGGCTACCTGTCGAACCGTACGGACGAGAAAAACCTCAAAAGCCCGCGATATCGCAAGGGGATCGGGCAGGCGCTGCTGCGGGCTGCGGACCGCTATTTCGCCCGCAAGGAATTGAACAATCGGTCATAACGCATGGCGGCGTGGGCCATTTGTGGCAAAAAACATAACTTCGCCATATTTCTTCGTTCACAACAGGACGGTTTACCCCTAGCGGGTTTTTGCAGTGATGGGACGCCGGATGCGGTTTTTCCTGCGCGTTTGCGTGTTTTTGTTCGTGCTCGGTATCTTCGGTGCGTTGGCGGCCGTCGGCGTCGGCATCTACGGCTTGTGGCATTACGGTCGCGATCTACCGGACTACAAGCAATTGGCCGATTATGAGCCGCCGACCGTCACGCGCCTTCATGCGGGCGACGGCCGGTTGATCGCCGAATACGCAAAGGAACGACGTGTTTTCGTGCCGGTCGCGGCGATGCCGCGGCGTGTGAAGCAAGCGTTTATCGCGGCTGAGGACCAGAATTTCTACAGCCATTACGGCGTCGATTTCGTCGCGTTGGCCCGGGCCGTGGTGACCAACGTTGCCAACTATGCGCAGGGGCGGCGTCCGGTCGGGGCCTCGACCATTACCCAACAGGTCGCGAAAAATTTTCTGCTCACCAACGAAGTATCGATCGAGCGTAAGATCAAAGAAGCGATTCTCGCCTTTCGTATCGAGCGCGCCCTGACCAAGGACCGGATCCTCGAGCTCTATTTGAACGAGATCTATCTCGGCTACGGGTCTTACGGGGTTGCCGCGGCGGCGTTGAACTATTTCAACAAATCGATGGATGAGCTGACGACGGCGGAGGTCGCGTATCTCGCCGCATTGCCGAAGGCGCCGAACAACTATCATCCGCTGCGCAAGCGAAAGGCGGCGACGGACCGGCGCAATTGGGTCGTCGGCCGGATGCTGGAGGAAGGCTTTATCAAGCCGGACACCGCGCGGATCGCGCGCGACGCGCCTTTGGCCGTTGTTTCGCGGGACGCGACCCAGTTCGTCGTCGCCGACTTTTTTGTCGAAGAGGTGCGCCGTGAACTGATCGACCGCTATGGCGAGGACGGCTTGTATGAAGGGGGGCTGTCCGTCCGCACAACGCTGGATCCGCGGTTGCAGGCAATCGCCGACGATGCCTTGCGGGGCGGGCTGATCGCCTATGACCGCCGGCATGGCTGGCGCGGTCCGGTGACGACCATCGCCGTCGACGATAGCTGGCTTGGCCGGCTTCGCGAGGTTAAACAGCCAAGCGGTATCGGCAACTGGCAATTGGCCGCTGTTCTCCAAGTTTCCAAAGGCAAGGCGGAACTCGGGGTAGAAACGGGTGAGCTTGGTGCGATTCCGCTATCCGAACTGAAATGGGCGCGGGAATGGCGCGAGAAGCAATTGCGTGGTCCGGCGATCCGAAAAGCTTCCGACGTCCTTAAGCCGGGCGATGTGGTGATGGTAGAGGCGCTGCCGGAACCGGAGACGAAGGACGATCCGCCGCATATGATCGGCGAAATTCGCCAGTACGGTTTGCGGCAGATACCCGAAATCCAAGGCGGTATCGTCGCCTTGGACCCGCATACCGGACGGGTATTGGCACTGTCCGGCGGATACGATTTCTCGTCGAGTGAGTTCAATCGGGCCACCCAGGCCACACGGCAGCCTGGCTCGGCTTTCAAGCCCTTCGTTTATCTGGCGGCGCTGGAGAAGGGCTATACGCCGGCGACACGCATTCTGGACGCGCCGTTCGTCCTCGATCAGGGACCTGGCTTGGGCAAGTGGAAGCCTGCCAACTACGCGAAGAAATTTTACGGGCCGAGTCCGATGCGGCTTGGTATCGAGAAATCGCGTAACTTGATGACGGTGCGCCTTGCGCGCGCGATCGGCATGGAGACGGTTTCCGATTACGCGCAACGCTTCGATATCGCCCGGGATATGCCGCAGCAATTGTCCATGGCGCTCGGGGCCGGTGAGACGACTTTGCTGCGCCTGACAACCGCCTACGGCATGTTGGTGAACGGCGGCAAGCGGATCACCCCCACCTTCGTCGACCGGATACAGGACCGTAACGGCAAGACGATTTTCCGTCACGATGCGCGGGATTGTGCCGAATGCCGCAAGGCGAATCGATCCAGTGCCAGGCCGCCTCGGCTGCCGGACCTGCGCGAACGCGTTGCCGATCCGGTCAGCTCGTACCAGATCGTCTCGATGCTGAAAGGTGTCGTTCAGCGCGGGACAGGGCGGCGGATTCGCGCTGTTGGCAAACCGTTGGCGGGCAAGACGGGCACGACCAACAAGGAAATGGATACCTGGTTCGTCGGTTTCGCGCCTGACCTCGCGGTTGGTGTGTTTGCGGGATTCGATACCCCGCGGCCGCTTGGCCGTCGGGAAACGGGATCGTCGGTCTCCGCGCCCATCTTCAAGACGTTTATGGCCCGTGCGTTGCAAGGCAAACCGGCCATTCCGTTCCGGGTGCCGCCGGGCGTGCGTCTGGTACGGATCAATGCCGACACCAGCCGTCCCGCGGGGCCGGGTGACAAGAAGGTCATACTGGAAGCGTTCCGTTCTGGCAGCGAGCCGGGCGGCGCCGGCAAGGTGATCGACGGTTCGGACGGCTTCTCCCTGACGGGAACCTCGTCCGTCGGCGGCAAATACTAAGCGGCAACCTCTTGCGTTCGCGGCGCGAATTTTCTAAATGGCGATCGTAGATTCTTTTTAAGGGGGCGCGTAATGCGGGCGGAAATCCAGGCCGTGGCAGATGAAATCGAGCAGTCATTGGAACTGCTGAGGAGGTCTCTTTGACCTCGACGCGGCCCGCCTGCGTTTGGAAGAACTGAACGCCTTCACCGAAGCTCCCGATTTCTGGAATGATCCCGATGCGGCGCAGTCCGTGATGCGGGAACGCAACCGCTTGGAAGGCGCGATCACCGGCATCGAATCGATCGAGCAGGAACTGAACGACCAGACCGATATGATCGCGCTCGCGGAAGCCGAAGACGATGGCGACGTGCTGGCTGAAGCGGAAGCCGCGCTGCTGGCCCTGCGGGAGATCAGCGCCAAGAAGGAACTCGAAAGCCTGCTGTCCGGCGAGGCCGACGCCAATGACAGCTATCTGGAAGTTCATGCGGGGGCGGGCGGCACTGAATCCCAGGACTGGGCCGAAATGCTGTTGCGGATGTATACGCGCTGGGCGGAGCAGCATGGCTGCAAGGTCGAATTGATGGAAGAGTCTCAGGGCGAAGAGGCGGGGCTGAAATCCGCGACCGTACGTATCCTGGGCGACAACGCTTATGGCTGGCTGAAGACGGAAGCCGGCGTTCATCGGCTGGTGCGGATCTCGCCCTACGATTCCGCGTCGCGGCGGCATACCAGCTTCGCCTCGATCGACGTCTATCCGGTGGTCGATGACGCGATCGAAGTCGATATCCAGGATAAGGACATACGGATCGACACCTACCGCGCCTCCGGCGCTGGCGGGCAGCACGTCAACCGCACCGACAGCGCGGTGCGGATCACGCACGAGCCGACCGGAATCGTGGTGCAGTGTCAGAACGACCGCTCGCAGCACAAGAACCGCGCCAGCGCGATGAAGATGCTGAAGGCGCGCCTATACGAACGCGAACTGAAACGCCGTGAAGACGAAGCCCGGGCCGAACATGAGGCGAAGTCTGATATCGGCTGGGGCCACCAGATTCGCTCCTACGTGCTGCACCCCTACCAGATGGTCAAGGACCTGCGCACCAATGAGGAGACGAGCAACGCCCAGAACGTGCTCGACGGCGATCTCGATCCTTTTCTGGAAGCGGCGCTTGCGGCGCGCGCCGGCCGGACGCGGGAAGAGACGAGCGATTAGTCCCGCATCGCCCGGTTGAGCAGGGCTGCCTCGCGGGCCACATCGAGCGATTGCGACAGACTGAGTTCCGTCGATTTCTGGAACACCCGCTTTGTGGTCCGTACCGCGGCCAGATCGTATTCGGCGAGCGCACGCGCCATGTCCAGGGCGGCGTCGATAACTGAGTCGTCGGGCACGACCTTGTTGATCATGCCGAGTTCGTAGGCACGTTGGGCCGTGATGTTCTCTGCAATCGCCAGCATCTCGAAGGCGACTTTTGGGCCGATCCGGTGGACCAGACCCGGCGTGACCGCGGTCGCCGCCAGCCCGCGTTTCAGTTCCGGATAGCCGAGGACCGCGTTCTCGCCTGCGACCACCAGGTCGCACGCGATCGCCAAATTGCAGCCGCCCCCCAGCACGTAGCCGCGCACCGCCGCGATCACCGGTTTGTCGGTTCGCTCGCCGAGCTGGTAGAGCCGACCGCCTGCGTCCGCGTGCGCCCGTGCGGCCTGTGCGTCGTCGCCGTGCCGCGCCTGCGCCTCCTTCAGGTCGGCGCCGGCGGAAAAGGAGCGCTCGTTCCCGGCAAGGACGATCGCCGAGACACCGTCATCGGCATGCGCGGCGTCGACCGCGTCGACGATGGCGTTGACCAGTTCCGAGTTGAGCGCGTTGAGCGCCTTCGGACGGTTGAGGGTCAGCAGGCGGATCGTGTCGACATTCTCGCTGAGCAGGACGGCGTCGTCGGTCATGTGTCGGGTTCCCTGTCAATTTGGTGTGCGCTTGAGTCATAGCAGGTCGCCCAGTTTGAGCGAAACCGCCCCTATGGCGGCTACAGATTTCGAACAAGAAGCGCTCATGCCTTAGATTCACCTTTGGCGTTGTTCGGCTACGGCAATGCCAATTGCCCTGATTTAGAAACGTGTAAACTACGCAGAGTATCTGTCTGAACATCTGTCGCACCTTCGGGCTTTCCATGAGTAGCAAACCAACAGTGATCGTTGCCGGTGCGGGTCCGGTCGGGCTTTCATTGGCGCTTTTTGTGGCGCGGGCCGGCATTCCAGTGACGGTTCTCGAAAAGCGCAAGGACGTGAACCGGCAATCGAAAGCGTCGACATTCCACGCGCCCACCCTCGACATACTGGGTCAGCTCGGCGTTGCCGACCAGATGGTCGCGGACGGTGTCGTCGTCGACGCGATCCAGTACCGCGACGCCAATGGCGATATCTTGGCGCGTTTGGGCTTCGAATCGCTGGTTGGCCTGACTTCCTATCCGCACCGGCTGCATTACGAGCAGTCGGACCTGTCCGATCTTCTGCGTGTCGCGTTGGATAGCGATGAACGGGCACAGCTGCACTTCGACAGCGAAGTTGTCGAGATCGCGGAACTCGGCGATCAGGTCGCCGTGGATTGTCTGCACAAGGGACGCGAAACACGTTTTGAAGCCGATTTTCTCTTCGGCTGCGATGGCGCGCAATCCGTCGTCCGGCAGTCCGCCGGTATGGAAACCGTCGAGAAACACTATCCAGGAATGGTGCTGCGGCTCTACGCGCCGCGCGATCTCAGCGGTCATCTGCCGGACCTCGACGGCATAACCTATATCTTCAACGGCGATGATTCCGTGAGTCTGCTGGAGATGAACGACTGCCGGCGTGTCGTCGTCCGTGTCCCTGAGGGTGTTTCGGAAGAAGAAGCGATGTCGGACGCATGGGCGATAGGCCGCCTGCAATCGCTTATCCCCATTGGTGACATCTTGCCCGCCGTGGAACAACGCGACGTTTATGCGGCGACACGGCGTCATGCGCTGACGCCGCGAACAAACCGTGTCTTCCTTGCTGGCGACGCGCTGCATCTGACGAATACACGGGGCGGCATGAATTTGAACGCCGGCATTCACGATGCGCTGGCGCTGGCACAGGGGCTGGAGGCGGCGGCGGACGCGGCGTCCCTCGAGCCGCTTCACAAGGTGGCGGATGAGAGGGGCCGGATCACCCGCGACATTCTCATCCCCCGGACCGATGCGACTATCGGAACGGGCCGCGAGCGGCTGCGCCGCATCGTCGATATCAGCAAGGATCCGGATAAATTACCGGGCTTTCTTCATCAACAGGCGATGCTCGATATGCTGGGCGGTGTAAAGATGCCGCGCGTGAACGGAGGGCGGTACGATGGTTGATGCGAATGCGCGCGCGCGGTTGGGTGTGGTGGTGCCGCCGGCGAACCCTGCGGTGGAACCGGAAATGCGCCAGTTGCTGCCGGAAGACGCGGCCTATCATGTGACGCGGTTGCCGGTATTCCCCGATACGACCTTGACCGAACGCAATACGCTCTATCTGGAAGCCTATCCCAACGCCTTGCGGGACTTCGGATCACTGCAACTCGATGCCGTTTCCATCGCCATGACCGGGTCGTCCTACCGCCTGTTGCCGGACGGCGACGTGCAGATGTGCCGCGCCTTGTCGCGCCAGGTCTCGGTGCCGGTACTGACCGCGAGCGTGGCCATCCTGTTCGTGCTGCGGGCCCTCGGTGTCGAACGGCTGGCCCTGGTGTCCCCGTATCCGCGTGACTTGACCGCGTTGGCGCAGGCCTATTGGCGTGCCGCCGGCTTCGACCTGGTGCAGCTGCATTCGATATCCGATGAATTCAAAGCCTATGTTTTGACGGAGGCAGAGGTCGCCGACGCGCTCTCCCAAATCGATACGGGCGCAGCGGACGCCACCTTGTTGAGCGGCACCGGCGCAAATACGCTAGCACCGCAACTGAAACTCACGGCTGAAAAGAACGCCTTGTTTTTGTCGTCGAACGTTTGCTCCGCCGCCGCCCTCTGGAGTGGCACCGAATTGGAAGCCCCAACCGCGCTCCAGCAGTTGCTGCCGCCACTGTTCCATGCAGCCGCCGGCCCGGCAGCACGGGTGAAGGCGCAGGTCGAGGGTCTGTTGAACTGAAGGCAGGGAAAGCCGGAGCGTCTTCTTGAGCTGGCAACGTTCGCGCGTCGTCGCCTTAAATGACGACTCGCACGAGCGGTGCCCGTCTAATCCACCTTCGCCGCGACCGCTTCGATCTCGACCTTGAATTGCGGGTGCGCCAGCGCCGCGATGGCGACGGCTGTCGACGCGGCCTTGTGGTCGGTGAACAGCCGGTTGCGGTGATCCCGGAAGGCGGGGAAGTAGCTCTCATCCGTCAGGTAGACATTCACCCGCACGACATCGTCCAGGCTCATGCCGGCTTCGGCCAGGACCGTCTGGACGTTGTCAAAGGCCAGAACGACTTGATCCTCTATTCCTTCCGGCGTCGATCCGTCCGCGGCGACGGGCACCTGGCCGGAGATGTATAGGGTGCGCGCGTTGGGCGGTACCTCGACGGCATGGCTGTAGTTCGAGCGCGACGACGAAATCGAGGCGGGATTGTAGGTTTTCAGCATGACGGTCTCCTTCAGCTTTGGGGGACGAGCGGCTCGTACCAGTCGGCGTGGAACCCTGCGGCGTCCCGGCCCGCCCTATTGAACGGCGGTTTGAGCCGGCCGCGATAGTGCTTCCGGACGAGCGTGCGAAAGGCGTCGTCCGGCGCCAGGCCGCGGACGGCGGCGATGTGTGTGAACCAGCGGCGGCCGGCCGCGACGTGGCCAATTTCGTCTTCCAGAATGATGCGCAGAATGGCGACACTGTCATTGTCGCCTGCCTGCGCCAGCCGTTCGATCATGCCCGGTGTCACGTCGAGGCCGCGCGCCTCGAGGACGAGGGGCGCAATGGCGAGCCGCGCCAATATATCATCCGCGGTTTCCTGTGCCGCCTGCCACAGCCCGTCATGGGCGGGCATGTCGCCATAGCGGACGTTCAAGGCGTCGAGCCGGTTCGACAGGAGACGGAAGTGCTTCGCCTCCTCGTCGCCGACCCGGACCCAAGCATCGTAGAATTCGCGCGGCAGGGTGGGATCGGCAAAGCGCGCGATCATGTCCCAGGCGAGGTCGATGGCGTTGAATTCGATATGGGCGATCGCGTGCAGAAGGGCTGCCCGGCCCGCGCTGCCGCGCCGCCGCGGCATCTGCTGCGGCGGCAGCAGTTCAGGCCGTTCCGGCCGCGCCGGTCGCAGGGACGGCCGGCAGTCCCCGATTTCCGTAATCGCGCCGTCCCGCCAGGCCGAAGCGGTCTCGCGCGACAGCGCCGCTTTCGCCGCAGGGCACGCGGTCTGGAGAATCGCGCAGGCGCGACGGGTCAAAGACAAGGCGCTTCGCCGCTATGGCTCATGCAAAACACCACGTGGTGCCCCGGCCTCCGAGTCGGGGTCCAGCCGTGATGCAAAGCGCGCCGTATCCCTGGACCCCGGCTCGATGGCCGGGGTGACATGAGGCGAAGTTTTGCAGCCATTCCGAATCCTTGCGGATCCCCAGACCGCGCCGCGGTTAGTCGTCGGCGACGAGCTTCTGTTCCTGTTCGCCAAGGCCTTCGATGCCGAGGCGCATGACGTCGCCCGGTTTCAGGAAGACGCGCGGGTTCTGGCCCATGCCGACTCCGGGCGGCGTACCCGTGGCGACCACGTCGCCGGTCTGCAGGGTCATGAACTTGCTGAGGTAGCTGACCAGGAACTGCACGCCATAGACCATCGTGTTGGTGTTGCCGTCCTGATAGCGGTGGCCGTTGACCTCTGTCCACAGCGCCAGCGCCTGCGGGTCCGCGACCTCGTCTGCGGTGACCAGCCAGGGGCCGACCGGGCCGAACGTGTCGCAGCTCTTGCCCTTGGTCCACTGGCCCTGCATGCGGATCTGGAAATCGCGCTCGGAGACGTCGTTGACCACGCAGTAGCCGGCGACATGGCTCATCGCGTCGGCCTCGGAAATGTACTTGCCGGGTTTGCCGATGACGAAACCGAGCTCGACCTCCCAGTCGGTCTGCTTGGACTCGCGCGGGATGATGACGTCGTCGTTCGGGCCGGAGATCGCGCTGTTCGCCTTCATGAACAGGATCGGTTCGGAGGGAACCTCACCGCCGGTCTCCGCCGCATGGTCGGAATAGTTCAGGCCGATGCACATGAACTTGCCGATATCGCCGACGCAGGGGCCCATGCGGGGGTTGCCGTCGACCTTCGGCAGCGACGCCGGGTCGACCGCGCGTAGCTTGTCGCGCCCATCCGGCGTGAGGACGTCGCCTGCGATGGCGCCGACCCCGCCCGCCAGGTCGCGGATGGCGCCGTCGCCATCCAGCAGG